>CAMOVS010000037.1 GCA_946627575.1 uncultured Lachnospiraceae bacterium | reverse complement strand
TAGACCTTATCCATCTCCTCTGTCGTCAGAGGCAGGGCAGGAGGATTCTGTACAACATATTCTTTATCTTTGTAGGGTTCAACTAAACGCTTGCCTGTCAGGGCATCCGTATTCATATACTGGCAGTAATAGCTCCTGGCAAAGGATTCTTTGGACCGGAGGATCTCCTGATAGGAGGGCAGGAGACTAAAATCGCCGGACAGGTCATCCAGGGAACTGATACGGAACACCGTCCCCCTGATATCCCTGATTTCCCTGACAGGAATCCCGTCATCCAGGGCCCGGGCAATCTCCACCACTGCACGCTCTCCCATCCCGTACATGAGAAGATCAGCACCGGCATCCAGAAGGATGGATCTTTTTACCTGGTCACTCCAATAATCATAATGAGCCAGCCTCCGCAGGGAGGCCTCGATCCCCCCGATCAGGATCGGCGTTTTCTTATAGGTTCTACGGATCAGATTACTGTAGACAACCGTAGCATGGTTGGGCCGGCCTGAGTAGCCTCCTCCGGGGGTGTAGGCATCCTTGTGTCTTCTTTTTTTGAAAGAGGTGTAGTGGTTGACCATGGAGTCCATATTACCTGCTGATACAATAAAGGCCAGCCGAGGTTCCCCGCAAAGGGCGATGCTTTCAGGATCCTTCCAGTCAGGCTGGGCGATGAAGGCCACCCGGTATCCGGCATCTTCCAGAACCCGGGTGATGATGGCAGCCCCAAAGGAAGGATGGTCCACATAGGCATCCCCGCTGATATAGACAAAGTCTGCCTGGTCCCATCCTCTTTCCTTCATTTCATCCTGATTGACAGGCAAAAAACCTCTTCGATTCATCATATCATCCTATCCTCTGATCCTGTGCCTTCCTTCTTTCGGGTATCCGCCCCACTCCGGAGCAAATATACTCCGGGCCATCACCGGAGGCGCCAGCTTGTCTTGTATTTGTTCTTTAGTCGGCCCTTCACGCATTTACCCCACCCCAGCGGCCATCCATCGACACATACCAGGACGTAGCCCTCGCCCGCAGGACAGGACAGGCTCTCGCCCTTCAGATAGCGAACCAGATCTTCACTTTGGGCGGTCAGGTTCCAGATTCTGGCATATTCATCCCGCCGTAAAGCCAAGGCCAGGGCCTGGGAAGGTTCAAACCTTTTTTTCTTGATCTCTCCCAGCAGAAGGCCTGACCGGATGATCCTGAGCCCGGCGGTAGGCGGCATGCCGGCCGGCGGAAGATAAACCTGACTTCCTATCATGAGATAATCTCCGCTTTGACGGAGAAGACGGGTCAGATCGCAGTCAGCCAGGAAAGACTCCATAGCTTCCCTACCGGCCTCTGCATCATCGTTCCGGCCATCTTCTCCTCGCCTGCTTTTACTCTTTCTGCGGGAAATGCTGTTAAAATAGTCCGACCTGCCTGCCTTCTTCTCCCAGGACCGGGAATGAACTGAGGCGTCCTGACTTTCTTTTCTTCCATCTTTGGAGAGCAGGGCCGCAAACTGCCCCTCCCCCTTCAACTTATGATTCCAAAATCTTCTGCAATATCGCAGACTCTGTTTTTGTTCCCGGACATCCTGGTCTCCCTCTGCATCAAGAGAAAAAACCGACTCTTCCTCCCCGACCCAGTCCGGCCGCCCGGCAGATGGCCAATTCCCCGAGGGAACAGGCTGATCGACACCTTCGGCAGAAGCATCCGGTCCATCTATGGGCAGCAGCCTCAAATCAGAGTATTTCGAGACCAGCTTCCAGACAACAGCCTCATCTTCCTCAGGTGAGTAGGTACAGGTAGAATAGAGAAGACGGCCGCCAGGAGCCAGCATCCTCCAGGCCTGTTCCAGGATCTCTTCCTGAAGATTACTGTAGCGAGCTACCTCCCCGGGACTCCAGTAGGCCGTCATATGCGGGTCTCTCCGGAACATGCCTTCCCCGGAGCAAGGAGCATCTACAAGTATAGCATCAAAGTATTCCGGAAAATAGTCCGCCAGCCGGTCAGGAGTCTCACAGGTCACCAGAACGTTGGCCGCTCCGGCCAGTTCCAGATTCCGAACCAGACTTTTGCAGCGGCTGGCACTGACATCATTGGACAAAAGCCATCCCTGCCCCTGCAGCTTAGCCGCCAAAGCCGTGCTCTTTCCGCCAGGAGCAGCACACAGATCCAGAACCCGGCTGCCGGGTTTTACCGGCAGAAAGGCCGCCGGACCCATAGCGCTCGGCTCCTGAAGATAGTAGAGGCCGGCATGGTACCAGGGATGGAGGGATAGCTGCCTGTCTCCTTTATAATAATAACCCTCCGGGCACCAGGGAACCGGTTCAAAGACCTCCTTCTCTTCTGTCGCCAAAAGGAACCGGCGGATCAAGTCCGCCGGTTCCGCTTTCAACCGATTCACCCGGAGTGTCTGCCCGTATTTCTCATCAAAACTGTCCAGATAATCCTGATATTCCTCCTTCAGGAGATTTTTCATCTTATCTGTAAACTCCTCCGGTAAAACTAACACGCTTTTCTCCTTTTAGGTCTCTATTTACAGGCCCGTCATCCCCACAGGATTAAGAAAGGCTGCAAATGGTAAGCTTTATGACAGGCTCTGGGCCCTGTATCCTTCCGATATGATATCCAGCTGTCTGGCAAAGTGCTGGAGCTGGGTCAGATCGTCAAGCACATAAACCTTATAGAACTCATCCTGAATCTTCGTGACTTCCTTTTGATTCGCGACTTTATAAAGGTTTTGAATGTTGCTTAGGATATCTTTGACAAGATTCTCCTTCATTCTGTGAGAATTCTGCGCATCCATGATCTCATCCCTAACATCGGACATCTCACTGTCTAACTCCATGATGGCATTGGAAGCATCCATAAGCTTCTTCTTAATATGCTCCGGGATATTCTCCTTGTATTTGTATTGAAGAGAATGCTCCAGAGTTGCCCAGAAATCCATCGCCATCGTACGGATCTGGATCTCGGCATTGATTAATTTGGCGCCTTTGATAGTATTTACCGGGTAGACTATGATCATATGATAGCTTCGGTAGCCGCTGTCTTTCATATGACTGACATAATCTTTCTCATACTTGACACTCATATCATTGCGGTTTTTGATCAGATTCACTACCCGGTCAATATCCTCCACAAACTGGCAGGTTATCCGGATACCGGCAAGATCCTCCATCTTCTCCTCGATATCATTCATGGAGATGTCTTTTCTCTGCATCTTATCGAGGATACTGACGATGCTCTTTACCCGACCATCCACTGCCTCGATCGGCGAGTACAGCCCCCGTTTTTTATGTTCGGTTATGAGATGTTCGAATTTGACGGTCAGCTCATCCACCGCGAGCTGATATGGATCAAGCAGTTCTCTCCAAAGTTGTATTTCCAAAGAACCACCTCCTATTATATTACGTGTTGCTTTATATTATTCAGAACCAGCCCCCGGATCGCTCATACTGCCTATGCTGTCAGTGCTGACGCACATATATCCGGGTCTGGATGATATTCATTATTTTATCATATTATAACACATTATTTGTAAAAACTGCTATTCTTAAGCCTTATTTTACAAAGAGTTATTTATTTTGTAAGATCTCACTCTCGTAATAGGCGTCTTCTTTTAGGGAATCCCCCTCCGCAGCCATTACAGCCATCTGATCACAACGTTCATTCTCCGGATGCCCGGCGTGACCCTTGACCCAATGAAATTCCACCTGATGAGGCTCCATGGCTTTCAGCAGTCTTTTCCACAGGTCCTGGTTTTTTACCGGCTTCTTCGTGCTCATCTTCCAGTCTTTTTTGATCCAGCCATCAATCCAATGCTGGCTAAAGGCATGGACCAGATATTGGGAATCTGAATAGAGGTCCACCTGGCAAGGCCGGACCAGCTGCTCCAGGCCCACTATAGCAGCCAGAATCTCCATGCGGTTGTTGGTTGTTTTGCGGAATCCTTCCGCATACTCTCTCCGGTGAACCGTACCGGAAGGAGCCCGATAGAGAATAACGGTTCCGTAACCGCCAGGTCCGGGATTCCCCCTGGATGATCCATCAGTATATATCTCGACTTTCATATTCTGCACCTGCTTTCTGCCATCAACTTCCCTGTCCTTCCATCAGTACAAAAGACAAAGAATAACATGACGGTCTTAATCCGGCTCTACGAAATAAGCCGTGATGATCTGGCATAAGCTCTCATAATCCTGAAGGCACATGGTCTCCCTGGCAGAATGCATGGACAACATGGGTACGCCCAGGTCACAGCCTGTCATAGCCAGGCCGGCACCGATCATTGGTCCCAGGGTTCTTCCTCCCAGGATATTATTATTATCGTTGATTTCCTGAACAGGTATGTCGTATTTTTCAGCCAGGCCTTTAAGAATCGCAGTCATGCGATAATCGGAAGCATACTTTTGGCTTCCGTTCACCTTTATGACGCATCCCTGGCCCAGATAGGCCCTGCTTGTAGGGTCTGCGCAATCCGGGTAATTGGGGTGGGCCGCATGGGCTCCGTCCACCGACAAAAAGGTCCCGGCCGCCAGAGAAGTCCGAACCATGTCCTGTGAGCATCCGGCTCCCTCCAGAATACGGCATAAGATCTCATGGAGCAGGATGGAATCCGCCCCGGACCGGGTCAGGCTTCCCACCTCCTCATGATTAAAAAGACCAATCAGATTAATGCCCCGGTCCCTCTCTCCTTCCAGCAAAGACTCCAGGAGAGCAGCCACACTGACCAGATTATCCAGCCTGGGCGAACATAGCATGTCTTTTTCCAGGCCAAAGATAACCGGTTCATCGTAATTATAAAGGTTGAGATCCCAGGATAGGATCTCGGAATCCTCCACCTGCAATTCTCCGGCAAGAAAATGCAGGAAATTCTCATCAGTCCAATGACCGCCGGCCAGTCCGACCAGAGGCATCAGCTCCTTTTGCCGATTGATCTTCCATCCCTGGTTCATTTCCCGGTTCATGTGAATGGCAAGTCCCGGGATTACCGCAACCGGTCTTTTGCTGCTGTAATACCTGAAAATGGGAGAAAAGGCATTCTCACCCCGGAGAGCCACCGTGCCGGACAGGCCCAGGGGACGATCAAACCAGGTGTGATCCACCATGCCCCCATAAATCTCTACATTAAGCATGGCACAGCCCATACTCTTGAAATCCGGTTGTCCCTTGAGTTTGAAACCGGGCTGGTCCACATGGGCAAAGGCCATACGCAGGGGCATACGGGACTTGCGGGCGGATCCGGCGCAGAAAGCAAAGAGGACGTCCGGGAAAGGCATCGTAAAGTATCTTCCGCTATCACACCCTGAAAAGCTTTCATCAACCTTAATCTCTTCAAAGCCGTTCTCCGTAAGAAAACGCCTGGCAAAAGCAATGGTTCTGTATGGTGAAGTTCCCTGTCGCAGACAGGCTTGTAATAATTCCATCTTGCCCTCCTTTATATACTGCTCGCGAACCTTTATGTAAGGCCCTGAATCCTTATTTGCAGAAGAAGCCGTCCCCTCTTCCTTGTATCACCGGGAATCCTTGTGCTACAATAATGGCAAAGCACATACATCAAGAAAACCGCGGACACATCTGTCTGCGGCTTTCCCTCCATAATCAATTCATCACCAACAATTATCAGGAGATTATGTCATGCTATCAAAAGAAATCACCGATATCCGAAACTTCATGCATCAGCTCTTGTCAGCAGATACCTTTGACCGTTTTTTGCTATGCCAGGCCCACATTACCATGGCCATATCCTGGCAGATCGACGGTCATATTCACTCCCGCTTCTATGATAGCGACAATGTCCCCGTCGAGGACTACATCCTTTGGCAGGAAGTCCGGCCCCAGGTCTATTCGATCCTCCGGGGAAACCGGCTCCCCCTTTCCATGAAAATCATTCTGGCACTCCCTTCAAAATCCGCAGGTCTCCTTATGGCCCGGACCGGAGAAAAGGACCTTTCCGACCCGGCTCCCGGGATGTTTCTCAACATCCTCTATCAGCCTTCCGGGCTGACCTTGACCACCGGCCTGGCCCGAAGTGATTTCTCCCTTGACAAGAGACCGGAGGAAGTTTTTGATGACGCCATCCGAAGCTTTCTGAAAAAGCACGGCCTGGTATGAGTCATCAAATCTCCTGATTCCCAGGAGCCCGGAATCACATTTACCCAATCTTATTTGAATTGCTCAATGGCCTTCTGCAGCTGGGTATCTTTGGAAGGATCATCTTTGGCTGCTTTAATCTCCTCTTCCGTCATCTCCACTTTGACATCAGGCTCAATGCCGGTCTCATGGATATTGATTCCATTGGGTGAATAATATTTGGATATGGTGAACTTAATGGCAGACCCATCCCCAAGGGATAAAACGGTCTGGACAATGCCCTTGCCATAGGTCTTAACACCTACCGTCTTCGCCAGCTTATAATCCCTCAGACATCCGGTGAAGATCTCAGAAGCACTAGCCGTATTTTCATTCACCAGAATCACAATGGGGACGGATACGGTCTTATCGCTATTGCTCCTGTACTCGTCTCTCTGACCTTTTTTTGTCTCAGTATAGGTAACCATATCACCTTTGGGAATGATCCGGGACACCATATTCACACTACTGTCCACCAGACCACCGCCATTGTCCCTAAGATCAATGATCAAGCCCTTCATTTTCTGAGCTTCCAGATCATCCACTGCTTTAATAAAAGCTTCATCTGTATTCTCAATAAACTGGGTTACTTCGATGTAACCTATGCTGTTATCCAGCATCTTGTAGTTGACGGATTCAATCACGACATCCGTCTTTCTGATGTCGTACTCCTTTTCCTCCCCATCACGGATGATCTTTATAAGAGCCGTCTCCTTGTCATCTCTCTTAATCTCGGAAACAACCTCTTCCAGGGTCATCTGCTGGGTATCCTTTCCGTTGACGGAAATGATATAATCCCCCTTCTCGAGACCGGCTTCTTCGGCAGGCGTATTCTTGAATATGCCTTCAATCAGTACGTAATTGGTTACCGTATCCTTCATGACGGTTACACCAATCCCCTGATATTTACCGGAGTCTTCTTCCAGCATCTTCTTAAAATTCTCGGGAGAATAATAGGCGGCGTATTTATCGCCCAAACCGGATACAAAACCGTTGTAGATTCCTTCCTCCAGCTTATCCTTGTCGACGTCAAAGAGGAACATATCATTAACAAGTCCCTCCATGGTTTCAAGCTTCTTCATCACCCGATCATTATCCACACCGGATTCCCTGGCGGAAGCCTGAATGGCCGTGGCCCCCTTAGCCAATCCGATCTGATAGCCCAGAAAGCTTCCAACCGGAATCATCAGCAGGGACAGAATCAAAAGAAGGGACAGGATGATCTCCCCGGCTCTTCCTTTCTTTTTTTTCTTCTTGCGGGCCCCCGGCATGTCCGACTCCGCGGGAGTCCCGGATGCCGTCCCGCCGTCTGCTTGCGGCATTTCGTAATCTCTGTTATCCATTCTGTCTGCGCTCATGGTTCCTCCTTTGAGTTCACTATAATCTTATCGTAAGGATTCAAGGCCCGCCATAGATCTAGAAGCCTGCGGTCTCCATGTAATTCATATATTTGACAACCATCAGAGCAATCTTAAATGTTATGGCATCTTCGAAGACCCTGAGATCAAGGCCCGTGCTTTTCTGGAGCTTATCCAAGCGGTATACCAAAGTATTGCGGTGAATATAAAGCTGCCTGGAAGTCTCAGAAACATTAAGATTATTCTCAAAGAACTTATTGATAGTCTGCAGGGTCTCCTCATCAAACTCCTCCGGAGACCGTTCTCCGAAGATCTCCCCGATAAACATCTTGCACAGAGGCAGGGGAAGCTGGTATATAAGCCGTCCGATCCCCAGGCTGCTGTAGGCTACCACATTCCTGTCCGGATTAAATATCCGGCCTACATCCATAGCCATCTTAGCCTCTTTATAAGACCTCGAAACCTCCTTGATCTCATTGACAATCGTTCCGAAGGAAACGTGGACGCTGGCTACAGCCTCGGTATTAAGCATATCCACAATAACCTGGGCCGTCTTGGTCAGGTCGCTGTAATCTTCGCCCTGGCGGACCTCCTTGACCAGGAGAATATTCTTCTCATCCACGGCGGTTATAAAGTCCCTGGACTTGGAGGAAAAGATCCCTCTCACAGTCTCAAAGGCATTATTCTCCCGGCCGTTCTGAGTCTCAATGATAAAAACACACCGTCTTACGTCCG
>CAMOVS010000036.1 GCA_946627575.1 uncultured Lachnospiraceae bacterium | reverse complement strand
CTATGCAGGCTGACGCAGGCGTTAAGCTGGCAGCTCTTAAGGTTGACGGCGGCGCATGTAAGAACGATTTCTTAATGCAGTTCCAGGCTGACATCATCGACGCTCCGGTTCTTCGTCCGCAGTGCGTTGAGACCACCGCTATGGGTGCTGCTTATCTTGCAGGTCTGGCTGTTAACTACTGGAACAGCAAGCAGGACGTTATCGCTAACTGGGCCATCGACAAGAAGTTCGAGCCGCAGATGGATGCTGATACACGTGCTAAGCTGCTCAAGGGCTGGAAGAAAGCTGTTAAGCTTTCCTATGGCTGGGCAAAAGAGGACTAATTTCGTCAGCTTGTCATGATCAAGGCAGGTTTTTCGATGTGATTAGACCAGCATAAAGAGAATGAAAAAGGGTCGCGCGTTTCCGGAAAGCGGAGGCGTGCGGCCTTTTGGATATGTCAGATGGAGATTGCGGCTCCGCCTGATGGATGTTAATAAGCTCCCCCCTATAGAGGAGGGGGTCACATCCCATCTGATGCAGCCTTGGGGCCTGGGGGAGGAGATATAAGATGAAGAAAAATATAACCGTGACATTTATTCAGCATAGCGGATTCCTGGTGGAGACTGAGACCAGCTATCTGCTTTTTGATTATTGGAAGGGTACCATCCCCAGCCTCCTTCCGGACAAAGACCTCTATGTTTTTGCGTCCCATTTCCATCATGACCATTATACAAAGGCTATTTTTGATTTGAATGAATCCTGCCGGAACACTTATTACATCATGTCCGATGATATCCGCCGCTGCAGCAGTTACTGGAAGCAGGTATCGAATTATCATTTTATGAAGCCCAGGGATGTCAGCCGGTTCGGAGCCTGTCATGTCCAGGCCTTTGATTCTACGGACGAAGGAGTAGCCTTCCTGGTTGATATCGATGGATGGGTCTTTTTCCATGCAGGTGATCTGCATTGGTGGGATTGGCCGGGTGAGCCTGAAGAGGAGAACCGAATGATGGAGAAGCGCTACTGTGCGGAGATTGATCTTCTTAGGGGGAGAAAGATTGACGCGGCCTTTATAGTGCTTGATCCCAGACAGGAGGAGTCAGGCGGTTTGGGTATGGATTACTTTGTGTCTCATATCGATGCCGGACACATATTCCCCATGCATTGCTGGGAGGACTATGGTTATATAAGGAACTATTATCAAAGACAGAAATCCTTATTCAGACAGGGGCAGTTTATGCTGGTGCAGGAAGAGGGACAGACCTTTAAGCTTGAAGCCTCAGATATAGCTGTGATAAGATGAATTCGTAACCGATAGGAACAGACCATCCTCAGGGCTCAATGATTATGGGATATATCAGATGGGAAGATGGTCTGACCGCCTTTAGAAAGGAGTTGTAACGTATGGTACGTGCAGAAGTGACGATAGGGAATAGAGAAGGAATTCATCTGGGCCCTGCCAACAAAATTGTGAATGTTGCCGAACAGTTTCACTCCACTATTCATCTCAAGACCGAGTATATGGATATCAACGCAAAGAGCATCATTAATCTGGTAAGCGGAATCTTTCGATATGGGGATACCCTCTTATGCGTCTGTGACGGCCCGGACGAAAAGCAAGCCCTCGCTGCCATGAAGGAGGTTCTATCCTCTGATCTGGAGGACTGATCGATCTCCTCCTATACAGCGCCCGGAAGAGTCTGCATGAAAGCAAATGATACGATTCAAATAATTCGATTCAAATAAATACGATTCAATAAAAAAGATCCCCGGCGTTTAAGCACGGCCGGGGCTTGTAAGCAGGTATTCATCCAATCCTTTTTTTCTCAATGCACAGGCGGGACAATGTCCGCATCCATCGCCTATGATCCCGTTATAGCAGGTCAGAGTTTCCTTTCTTATGATATCCATCACACCAAGCCGGTCCGCAAGGGCCCAAGTCTCTTTCTTATCTTTCCACATCAGGGGTGTAATAATATCAAAATGGTAATCCATAGCCAGGTTCAGGGTGACGTTGAGGGATTTGATAAAGACATCCCGGCAGTCTGGATAGCCTGAAAAATCGCTTTGAGAGACCCCGGTGATCAGGTCGCTGATACCCCGGTTTTTGGCAAATACGGCAGCGAAGGAGAGAAAAAGGTGGTTGCGGCCATCGACAAAGGTGTTGGGAGGCCCATCCTCCGGCGCTGTTTGGTCAACTATCATATCCTGACGGGTCAGGGAATTAGGAGCCAGCTGGCCCAGAAGTCCCAGATCCATAATATGGTGTTCAACATCATATCTGCGGCAGATATCTGCCGCGCACTCCAGCTCCTTTTTGTGCCGCTGTCCATAGTCAAAGGAAAGGGCAATCAGCTTATCATATCGTTTCATGGCCCAGAAAAGGCAGGTGGTACTGTCCTGACCGCCGCTGAATATAACGACAGCTTCTTTTTTATTCTTTAATTCCTGCATGATTCAACCTCTTATCACAATCTCATAGGATGACTCGCATATTTTTTCGGATATTGACATAGTGGCATCCCTTCAGCCTAGCATGGAGAAAAACTGTTGGCGCATATCACCGTCGGATTCAAAAGACCCTCTGAACGTGGTGCTGACGGTCTCGGCAGATCCTTTACGGATGCCGCGGGCTGTCATGCAGCTATGGGTTCCTTTGATCAGTACCGCCACATCCTCGGTTCCTGCTGCCTTCTGTATAATCTCTGCGATATCCGACCCCAGCCGCTCCTGGAGCTGAAGGCGGCGGGCTGCCATGTCACAGATTCTGGCGATCTTGGAAAGACCGAGCACCTTGCTGCCCGGGATGTAGGCAACGGATGCCTTCATGTCATACATGAGGGCCATATGGTGCTCGCAATAGCTGAAGATCTCGATATCCTTGACCAACACCATGTCCTTGCTTCCTTCTTCAAGAGAAAGATCCTCCTGAAATGATTTGGAGAACATGGAAGCGATCTCGTCATTGGAATAATTCATTCCCTCAAATACTTCTTCATACATCCGGGCAACACGATCCGGAGTTTCCCGAAGACCTTCCCGGTCGGGATCATCCCCGAGAGCTATGAGGATTCCTCTTATATGTTTTTTGATGGCTTCTTTATCTATGGCCATGTTATCACTTCTCTTTCTCATCGAATTCCATTTGTTCAGTCGCATTACCGGCAAATCCGAAGATAAGCGGCTCTCTATACGCCTCGCATATCCGGCGGCCAGATGAATTTGTGCAGCTGAAGCTGCAGCCTGACGGTATTCCAATGGTGCAGTTTCATATATTCAACGATTTCTTTGGGATGGATCCTGCCGAAGACAGGACTCAGATAGAGGCCGCATTTCTGATCCAGATGAAAAGTACGGATTATTTCTGAGGCCTGATCCAGATCTTCCCGGCTGCTTACTACGAACTTAAGGCAGTCCCGGGATCCCAGATGCTGATAGTTGTCCGTCAGCATGTATTTTTCCATACCGCTGCCGGGGCATTTGTAATCCAGGGTAAAGGCAGGCCTGTACTTCAGATTGCAGAAGGGGAGTATGGAGACGCTTCCGTTGGTCTCGATCTCTACATGGATCCCCCGGCTTCCCAGAAGTTCGATCAATGGTCCGATGCCATCTGCCAGGAGGGGTTCCCCCCCTGTGATGGTTGCTCTTTCGATGCCATCTGCCAGAATCCGGTTCAGGATCTCCTGACCGCTCATCATGGTCACCGGACAATCCTCCAGGCATGCCCAGCGGGTGTCACAATAATTGCAATGAAGATTGCAGCCCCGAAGCCGGATGAAAGCCGCCAGATAACCGGAAGCCGGACCTTCGCCATTGATGCTGATAAAGTATTCGGCAACCGGATAAAGAATATCGTTATTTGATGTACTCATTATATCTTCCATAGTTAAAATGTCAATTTTCCGTCAGCCTGACCATTCGCCTTGGGCTGACCGGTCAGCAGGTCAGCAGCTATAGATCGCGCAATTGACAGGAGTCTCGTAAACGGCAACTTCACATACAGGGCAGGCTCTCTCCTGAAGAGCTTCAAAGAAATACCGGGCCAGTTCCTCTGCGGTGGGGCGGAAGGGAACCTCCGTTACAGAGAATCCTTCTTCATGCAGGGCAGCCATGGTAGTTTCTTTAAGCGAACCCTTCTCCACGATCAGGGTATGGTCGAAAGTCTGTACCAGCTCCCGCAGGATCGCCTTAAACTCGCCAAAGTCCATGATCATGCCCCGGGTCTGGCCGGAGGCGTTAAGATCGGGGGAAGCGGCCCGGGCTACGACCTTCCAACGGTGGCCGTGAATATTGCTGCATTTGCCTTCGTAGCCTTTTAGAAAATGGGCAGCGTCAAAACTGTGTTCCGTATTCAGCATAAACATAATAATCACCATAAAAAACAGAGCTGCAGCAAGTGTCCCATCCGGGACACTACCCACAACTCCGGAATTCTGCAATAAAACTACACGAAAAGCTGGCATCGAAAAGAATGAATCGATACCGGCAGATAGCAGATCATGGAAAGATTCCGCTTTCGCGAAAGGCAATCCATGCTATAAGGAGTCCTGGTTTTGTTTAAAGACAGGATGGCACTAACGAACTGTCTGTCAGATAATGTAACATGAGGTCAATGATTTGTAAAGGCTTTTCATTTTTTAGATGACCATGTATAATGGTGATATCTGAATGGAAGACGCAGAAACCGGAGGTAGATGGAAAATGGGGCAGATCAGCCTGTTATCGGTCATAGTATCAGTCTATAATGAAGAAGCTGTCCTGGATCTTTTCCGAGAGAAGACACTGCCTGTATTGGAGGGTCTGCCCTGCAGCTGGGAACTTATCTTTGTCAACGATGGCAGCCGCGATGCTTCTCCGGGCATACTTTCCAGGATGGCCCTGGAAGACCGGCGGATCAAGCTGATTCATTTTTCCAGAAATTATGGTCATGAGGCGGCGATGATTGCCGGGATTGATTATGCTTCCGGTGACGCCTTCGTCTGCATGGACGCCGATCTCCAGCATCCGCCCGACTGTATTCCGGACATTGTGGCGGCTTTGGAGGAGGGCTATGAGGTGATTACCATGATACGGACCGGGAATAAGCAGGCCGGAATCCTCAAAAATGCAGCCTCCTCTCTTTTTTATAAGATTCTGAACCGGATATCAGATGTCCGTTTTGATGAGAACGCTTCGGACTTTTTTGCTTTCTCACAGGCGCCGGCCAAAGTACTCAGGGAACATTTCCGCGAATCTTCCCGTTTTCTTCGGGCCTATATTCAGGATATTGGATTTCGCAAGACCAGCATAGCCTACGAAGCCAATGAACGGGCAGCGGGGAAGAGCAAATACAGTCTGAGACGGCTTTTTCATTTTTCGGTTCAGGCGTTCGTAAGCTATTCCGACCTGCCGCTGAAGATCTCTTTGTTTTGCGGAACGGCAGCCGGCCTGGTATGTATTCTTATGATAGCTTATTCTATCTATATGAAAACGGTGCACGGGGCGCCCAGCGGCTATTCCACCCTGATCGTCATGATTTGCTTTCTGTTCGCAGTGCTGTTTTTCCTTCTCGGCATCATCGGCGAGTACCTGTCCCTGATAGTCAGGGAGGTCCGCGACCGTCCGGTCTATCTGGTTCGGACAACGGCCAATCTGGAGGGGGATGCTTCTGTGGATGGCAAAGAAGGAGATAACACCCAGCAATGTAAGGAGTAAATAAATGTTAGAGAAATTAAAAGGACATTTCTGTACGATTACCCGGCATAAGCTCATGGTTATGGAGATGTGCTTCCGGGTAGGCCTTTATAAACAGGGTCTCCTTCATGACCTGTCCAAATACAATCCCGTGGAGTTCCTGCCCGGCGTGAAATACTATCAGGGCAACCGGAGTCCCATCAATGCGGAGAAAGAGAAGAATACGGTTTCTCCTGCCTGGCTTCACCATAAAGGAAGGAATCGTCATCATTTTGAATACTGGATCGATTATAGTGTTCAGAAAAAGGAAGAGCCGCCCCAGGGGGAGACCAACGGGCAGATGATCGGGATGAAGATGTTCAAGAGATATGTGGCCGAGATGGTCATTGACCGGATCTGCGCCAGCAAGAATTACCAGAAGGAGAATTATACGGACCGGCATCCTCTGGAATACTACATGAGAGGACTTCCTATCATGAAGATCGATCCCGAAACCGAGTATCTGACCCGCTACCTGCTGACCATGCTCAGTGAAAAGGGGGAGGATTACATGGTTCAGTATATGAGGAAACGGCTTCTGAAGCATCCCAACAGAGACTATCATGTGGTAGACGGCCGGCTTTATCTGGATTGAGGAAGGCCGCGGATAGACGCGTGATTTGTTACATATTCACTATTGAAAAAACCTTTACATTACGCTATAGTATAGGTATCAACAGCCTGGAATGTTCGAGAACCCCTGCTATTTTGAACCTACATCTTTGATTTAGGGAAACTGATATTATTATGTTAATGGCAAGCCTTATTTCTTTCGGAGGACGTCAGAGATATGATTGTAGTTGCCCACCTGGCTGAGGCTAGGAATCAAAATTGCAGGACACGGCATTTTGGGCAGCGATAATATCACCGCCTCATAAGAATATGAGGCGGTTTCTTTTTGCGGGGCTCTTGAACGGATCGAAGAGATCGGCAAGATCAGGGCTTGCAATCAGAAGGAAGAAAGCTTTCGCTTTTGGAATATGGAGGGAGCCGGATGAAGAAAAAGACAGCATTCAAGATCCTGAGCGAGACCATATGGGATTTTATCAGCAAGTGTATGAACGATCATGTGGGCCCCTTTGGTGCCATGGCGGCTTTCTTTACGATTCTTTCTTTCTTCCCCTTTATGATTTTCTTTTTTACCCTGACCCGGCACATTCATTATTTTACCATGGAAGATCTGGTTGTAGTGGTAGAGCGGGCCTTGAGTTTCGAGAACAGCTCTTTTGTTCGGGGGATCATTCGTGAGATCTACGCAAAGACGAACGCTACCGTTTCGATCGTATCCATTATCACTGCTCTCTGGACCTCCTCCAAGGGAGCTTATACCATTATCATAGGTTTGAATTCTGTCTATGATATTGAAGAAAGGCGTAATTACCTGGTTCTGAGGCTGCTTGGCGTCTTTTATACTCTGATTTTCGGACTCCTGATTATTCTGATGCTGGTGGTCTGGGTCTTCGGATCTACCATTAAGAACCGGCTGGTGCAGAATATCCCGGAGCTCCAGCATATCCTGTCGGAAGTGCTTTCCCTCAGATTGATCTATACCATGATCATCATGACGGTGTTATTCATGCTGATCTACCAGTTCATACCCAAGCGCAGGAGTTTTTTCCTGGCCCAGTTTCCGGGGGCATTCATAACAAGCTGCGGCTGGATGGTGATCTCCTGGGCCTTTTCGCTATTCGTACAATGTTTTACAAGTTTTAATTATCTCTATGGCAGCATGGCCGGCATTATGCTCCTCCTGCTTTGGCTTTATTGGTGTATGTCTATGGTTTTCTATGGCGCTGAGATCAATTATTTCCTGGAGAACAGACAGAATTATCACAGGCTGATCTCTGTTTTGCGGCCCAGATGGGAAAGACAGAGGAGAATGCGGGAGAAAGAACTCTGGGCCTTTACCTACCAGACCCGGAAAAGGAAATTCTTTAATATCTTCCGCAAAGGAGGAACAGCCGGGGAATTCGATCGGAACTTTGAGGATTATATTGATAAAGATGAATATGAAGACCATCATGCAGATGCCATAGAAAATGATGGTTACGGGCAGAGAGGCAAGAACTATGTACAGGATGGATCCGCATCAGATTAAAGAGATCACGGACTATGTATTTCTGGAAGATCCTTTAGCAAAGGCTGATATGATCTTCATACCGGGCTGTGCCAGACCGGAGCATACCGAAGAGGCAGCCCGGCTTTACCGGGAGGGATGGGCTCCGCTCCTCCTGCCCTCCGGAGGTTTTACTAAGCTGGAGGGGGGATTCCGGGGAGTAAAGAAGGGCGGCGACCGCTACGGACAGGACTTCAGCTGTGAAGCGGATTTCCTTGAAGCGGTCCTAGTGGCCAACGGCGTACCGGCAGAAGCCATCCTCAAGGAGCGGGAGGCAACATACACACTGGAAAATGCAGAAAAAAGCCGGAAGCTGCTGCTTTCTGTCGCCAGAGATTTCTCGCATATCAGGGACATGGAAGCGGCAGATAAGAAGGCGCAGGAAAAGAGGATCAAAGCGGGGATCCCATCCCGGGCCATCATCTGCTGCAAAGCCCACCACGCCAGACGCTGCTATATGTATTATTCCATGGTCTTCCCGGAGACAGAACTGATCATGCACCCGGTGACTGTCGATGGAATCGGACCGGACAGCTGGTACAAAACAGAACAAGGACGAAGCATGGTGCTGGGAGAATTCTCCCGGATCGGCAG
>CAMOVS010000035.1 GCA_946627575.1 uncultured Lachnospiraceae bacterium | reverse complement strand
ACCTATCACGATGATTATATCGAGTCCGAGTGGTGGGCCCTTAAGGAGATCTGGAATAAGGGCCTCCTGTATAAAGGCTTTAAGATCGTTCCCTACTGTCCCCGCTGCGGGACCCCCCTGTCTTCCCACGAGGTAGCCCAGGGCTATAAGACCGTCAAGGAACGTTCCGCCATCGTTCGTTTCAAGGTGGTCGGTGAAGATGCTTATTTCCTGGCATGGACGACGACCCCCTGGACCCTGGCCAGCAATATCGCTCTGTGCGTGAATCCTGATGAGACTTATGCCAAGGTTAAGGCTGCCGACGGATATACCTATTATATGGGTAAAGCCCTTCTGCAAGCCGTGCTGGGCCAGCTGACTGAGGACGGAGAACATGCATACGAGATCCTTGAGGAGATGACCGGCAAGGATCTGGAATATAAAGAGTATGAGCCCCTTTACCAATGTGCGGCCGATGCTGCGAAAAAACAGCACAAGAAGGCATTTTTCATTTACTGTGATGATTATGTAACCATGTCCGACGGTACCGGCATCGTTCATATCGCACCGGCATTCGGTGAGGATGATGCCCGGGTTGGAAGAAAATATGATGCTCCCTTTGTTCAGATGGTGGATGAGAAGGGATTTATGAGGCCGGAGACTCCCTTTGCCGGGATGAGAGCTAAGCCGACCCAGCAGGAGATGGACCAGGGAGCCGTCAGCGCGGATCCTGAAGTAATTAAGGAGCTTTCTTCCAGGAAACTGCTCTTTGCCGCTCCCAAATTCGAACATGATTATCCCCACTGCTGGCGCTGCGATACACCTCTTCTCTACTATGCTAGAGAATCCTGGTTTATTAAAATGACTGCGGTGAAGGATGACCTGATCCGCAATAACAATACCATCAATTGGATTCCCAAGACCATCGGAACCGGACGTTTTGGAGACTGGCTGGAGAATATCCAGGACTGGGGCCTTTCCCGGAACCGCTACTGGGGCACACCCCTTAATGTATGGATCTGTGATGACTGCGGCGAGATGGACTGCATCGGAAGCCGGCAGGAACTGGCCCAAAAGAGCGGGAACCCCGATGCGGCCAAGGTGGAACTGCACCGGCCCTACATCGATGAGGTGACCATCCCCTGTCCCCATTGCGGAAAGACCATGAGAAGGGTGCCGGAGGTAATTGACTGCTGGTTTGATTCGGGAGCCATGCCTTTTGCCCAGCACCACTATCCATTTGAGAACCAGGACCTCTTTGAAGAGCAGTTCCCGGCCAAGTTTATCTCCGAGGCCGTTGACCAGACCCGAGGCTGGTTCTACTCCCTTTTGGCGGAGTCGACCCTGCTCTTTAATAAGGCTCCCTATGAGAATGTAATCGTTCTTGGTCATGTCCAGGATGAGAACGGGCAGAAAATGAGCAAGAGTAAGGGCAATGCGGTAGATCCCTTTGACGCTCTGGCCAAGCATGGAGCAGATGCGATCCGCTGGTACTTCTATTCCAACAGCGCTCCCTGGCTGCCCAACCGCTTCCATGATAAGGCGGTTACGGAAGGACAGCGTAAGTTCATGGGAACCCTCTGGAATACCTACGCTTTCTACGTGCTTTATGCCGAGATTGATGCCTTTGATCCTACCGCCCATAAGCTGGATACAGACAGTCTGGGGGTTATGGATCGCTGGCTCTTGTCCAGACTGAACTCCTGTGTCAAAGAGGTGGACGATGACCTGGCCGCCTACAGGATTCCGGAAGCCGCCAAGTCTCTTCAGAGTTTTGTGGATGACATGAGCAACTGGTATGTCCGCCGCTGCAGAGAACGTTTCTGGGCTAAGGGCATGGAGCAGGATAAGATCAATGCCTATATGACCCTTTATTCCGCTTTGGTAACGGTATCCAAGGCTGCTGCTCCCATGATCCCCTTTATGACCGAGGAGATTTACCAGAATATTGTGCGGACAGTGGACAAGGAGGCCCCGGAGAGCATTCATCTGTGCAGCTATCCTGCAGCAGACCTGAGTCTGGTGGATCCGGAGCTGGAAAAAGATATGGATGAGGTCCTGCAGATTGTTGTTCTGGGCCGTGCCGCAAGAAATGCGTCTGCCACCAAGAATCGCCAGCCCATCCCTGAGATGTTTGTCAGCGCTGACCATGAGCTGAATGAATACTATACCGATATCATTAAAGACGAGCTTAACGTGAAGAATGTCGTATTCAAGGATGATGTGTCAGATCTTACCAGCTACAGCTTTAAGCCCCAGATGAGAATTCTCGGACCCAAGTACGGCAAGCAGCTGGGACAGATCCGCAAGATCCTTTCTGAGATTGACGGGACTGCCGCCAAGCAGGAACTTGACAGCAAGGGCTTCCTCACCATTGATCTTGACGGAGCTTCCATCGAGCTGGCTCCGGAAGAGCTTCTGATCGAAACTCAGCAGAAAGAGGGACTGGTGTCACAGTCTGACCGGGGCGTAACGGTTGTCCTGGATACCAATCTTACCCCCGAGCTGATCGAGGAAGGTTTTGTCAGGGAAATCATCAGCAAGGTGCAGACCATGAGGAAAGAAGCCGGTTTTGAAGTGATGGATCATATTACCCTCAGCGCAGAGGGCAATGACCGGATCGCCGGGATCATCCGTGACAATGAGGAGACCATCCGCCATGATGTTCTGGCAGAAGAAGTGAAGCTTGACGCTGCAGAAGGATATTCCAAAGAGTGGAATATCAACGGGGAGAAGGTAATTCTGGGCGTCGAAAAGAGATAGATTCAGAGGAGAAATACCGGAACCGACCGAGTGGATCCGGGTGCAGCGTTGCTATTGGGAGGTAATCATAATCAGGGTACTAACCATTTTTATAAACGATGATGTTTATGATAGGAGGACAAACCTTTGAGCAGGAAAAAGAACAGATTTAACAAGAAGGAATTCAAGAAAGCAGTGCAGGACCAGGTCCGTATGCTCTATCGAAGAGATATGGATGAAGCAACCCCTCAGCAGATGTTCCAGGCTGTTGCTTATGCTGTAAAGGACTCCATTATCGATGACTGGATCGCCACCCACAAAGTATACATCGAGCAGGACCAGAAAATGGTTTATTATATGTCCATGGAGTTCCTCATGGGAAGAGCTCTGGGCAATAATATGATCAACATGCTTTGCTATGACGAGGTTCGGGAAGCCCTGGATGAAATGGGCTTTGATCTCAACCTGATTGAGGACCAGGAGCCGGATGCGGCTCTGGGCAACGGAGGCCTTGGCCGCCTTGCCGCCTGCTTCCTGGACTCTCTGGCTACCCTCAATTACCCGGCCTATGGCTGTGGTATCCGCTATCGCTATGGTATGTTCAAGCAGAAAATCCAGGACGGCTACCAGGTTGAAAAGCCGGACGACTGGCTCAAATACGGCAACCCCTTTGAAGTCCGCCGGGATGAGTATGCCGTAGAAGTAAAGTTCGGCGGTTATGTGGACGTAGAAAACGGTCCCAACGGCAAGCCTAAGTTTATCCAGAAGGGATACCAGAGCGTTCTGGCCGTTCCCTATGATATGCCCATAGTTGGATATGGCAACGGTGTGGTCAATTCCCTCCGTATCTGGGATGCCCAGGCCATCAATACCTTCAACCTGGACGACTTTGATAAAGGCGAGTACCAGAAAGCTGTCGAGCAGGAGAACCTGGCAAGAACCATCTGTGAGGTCCTTTATCCCAACGATAACCATATGGCCGGCAAGGAGCTGCGTCTCAAACAGCAGTATTTTTTCATCTCCGCTTCTGTCCAGAGGGCGGTCCAGAAGTACAAGCAGACCCACGATGATATTCACGACCTGCCGAACAAAGTGGCCTTCCAGATGAATGACACCCATCCTACGGTAGCTGTTGCGGAGCTTATGAGAATCCTCGTTGACGAGGAAGGTCTGGAGTGGGACGAGGCTTGGGAGATCACTTCCAAAACCTGTGCCTACACCAACCATACCATCATGGCGGAAGCCCTGGAGAAATGGCCCATCGAGCTCTTCTCCCGCCTCCTGCCCCGCGTATACCAGATCATCGAGGAGATCAACCGCCGCTTTATCATTGAGATCCAGAACCGCTATCCCGGCGATCAGGAAAAGATCCGCAGCATGGCCATCCTCTATGACGGTCAGGTCCGCATGGCCAACCTGGCCATCGCCGGCAGCTATTCGGTCAACGGCGTAGCCCGCCTTCATACCGAAATCCTTAAGAGCCGGGAGCTCAAGGACTTCTATGAAATGATGCCTGAAAAGTTCAACAATAAAACCAACGGCATCACCCAGAGACGTTTCCTTCTTCACGGGAATCCCCTCCTGGCCAAATGGGTAACCGACAAGATCGGAAATGACTGGATCACCAATCTTTCTCACATGAAAGAACTGAAGATCTATGCGGATGATCCCTTAAGCCAGAAGGAGTTCATGCAGATTAAATATATGAACAAGGTTCGCCTGGCTGAGTATATTAAGGAGCATAACAACATCGAGGTCAATCCCCGGTCTATATTTGACTGCCAGGTCAAGCGTCTCCATGAGTACAAGCGCCAGCTTATGAATATCCTGCATGTTATGTATCTTTACAATCAGCTTAAGACCCGGCCGGATATGGACATGATTCCCAGAACCTTCATATTTGGTGCCAAGGCAGCGGCCGGATACAGGACCGCCAAGCTGACCATCAAGCTGATCAATTCCGTAGCGGAACGGATCAACAACGATCCATCCATTAACGGTAAGATTAAAGTGGTCTTTATTGAGGATTACCGGGTATCCAACGCCGAGCTGATCTTCGCGGCAGCAGATGTCAGCGAACAGATCTCTACGGCTTCCAGAGAAGCCTCCGGCACGGGAAACATGAAGTTCATGCTTAACGGAGCCGTAACGATCGGCACCATGGACGGCGCTAATGTGGAGATCGTTGAGGAAGTTGGAGAGGATAATGCCTTTATCTTCGGACTCAGTGCCGAACAGGTTATGGAGTACGAGAGAAATCACAATTATTATCCCAGAGATATCTACAATAACAATGAAGATGTCCGCCAGGTACTGACCCAGCTGGTTAACGGCTATTATTCGCCGGAGAATCCGGAACTCTTCCGGGAACTCTACAATGCCCTCCTGGACAAGGATGCTTATTTTACCCTTATGGACTTTGATTCCTACAAGCAGGCTCAGATCAGGGTAGATCAGGCTTATCGTGATGAGACGGGCTGGGCCCGTATGGCTATTCTTCAGACAGCCTCCTGCGGGAAGTTCTCCTCGGACAGAACCATTCAGGAATATGTGGACGATATCTGGCATCTGGGTAAGATTAAGGTGCGCTGAGCGGTCTCTTATCTTATCTGATATAATTTGAGAAGAATTTAATAATAAGAGCTTATTCCCTTTAGCCGGACCGTTATCCGGTTAAGGGGAATTTTTTTGTGTTTTCTGAGAAGAAAAGAAAAATCTCAGCTAAAAAAAGACATAAATTTATGGAGTCTATTTGTGAATTTTGACTTAAAAAAAAGAAATATGAGAAATATCTTTAATAATTTGCTTTTTGCGACAAAAAAGTATAGAATAGAGTAAAAGGCGAAATGGATCTTTATTTCTAGGAGGTTGCCTATGGGCGCTACATTGGATGAAATCATAGATTCTCTTCAGAAGGGACAAAGCAAGAGAGTGACGGAACTGGTAAAGATGGCCCTGGAAGAGGGTATATCTTCCCGAAGGATCCTGGAGGATGGATTTCTCAAGGGCATGGAACAGCTGTCCTTGCAATTTGACGAGGAAGAGGTTGGAATCCCGAGGATCCTCTCTGTTACCAGGGCTCTTGATAAAGGGGTGGAAGCGCTGCACCGTTATATGGGACACCGGGATGTCAAAGAGATCGGAACGGCTGTCCTTGGTACGGTGAACGGGGAGCTCCATGATATAGGCAAAAACCTGGTAAAGCTTATGATGGAAAGCCGTAATATCCAGGTGATCGATCTGGGGGTTAACATATCTCCGGCTAAGTTTGTGAATGAAGTAGCGGCCAGCAAGGCGAAGATCCTGATCCTGAGCGGTATTCTTCCTTCATCAGATAAAGATATGAAGGAGGTTATTGAGGAGTTTGAACTCCGCGGCCTCCGGGATAAAGTCTACATTATGGTGGGCGGTTATTATATGAATGCGGAGATGGCTCGGAGAATCGGTGCGGATTGCTATACGGATGACGCCGGAACCTGCGCGGACACAGCCTGCCGCTATCTGACCAGGAAGCCTCGAAGAAAGAAAAGAAGCCCGGGAGAAGAAATGGACCATGAGAGTGGTTCCTGATTCAAAGTCGTGGATAATAACAGAGAATCCGTTAAGCGGCATGAACTATGATGGGGGAGTATTGTTGTGACAGATCATAAGAACAGGATACAGAACGGCAATATATATATCGAAGACGTTGTTAATGTCAAGGAGCTGCAGACTCTTCAGGATAATTGGTCAAAGGCAACGGATCTGGCCTTTGTAACGGTGGATGTCAACGGGGAGCCGATCACATGCTACAGTAATTTCACCCCTTTCTGCGAGAAGCTTAGGAAGACCGATGCTTATAGAGAAAAGTGTTATTATTGCGATGCCTGCGGAGGCAGAAAAGCCCGCCGGGTTGGCAAAGCTTATGTCTATGTCTGTCATGCAGGCCTGATCGATTTTTCCATCCCTATTATGATTAAGGGTCAGTATGTCGGCTCCATCCAGGCCGGGCAGGTAACCAGCAAGGATTTTGAAGACCTCCGTCCCGTGATGCCTCTTTCTGAGGACTGGAAGGCCGATGAGGAGCTCAGACAGCTTCACGGAGAGGTTTCCGTCATGTCGGTGGAAAAGATTAAGGCAGTCGCCCAGACCATCTGTGACAGCTACAATTATTCTGTAGAGAAGGAGTACGCCAACAAGGTGGAGGCGGAACTCCGGGAAAAGAAATACAGGGTTATGAAAGAGGAGAAGCTCCGGATCGAGATGGAGAAGTCGCTGAGAGATATTGAACTCAAGGCCCTCCACTATCAGATTAACCCTCATTTTATGTTTAATGTTCTTAATACGATCGGCAGACTGGCCTTCTTCGAAAATGCCAAGATGACGGAGGATGTCATCTATTCTTTCTCGGATATGATGAGGTATCTCCTGCAGACCAGCTCGGATCCGCTAACCATGCTGAGCAATGAGGTGACCCATGTCCAGAACTATCTGAAGATCCAGAAGATCCGGCTGGGCAGCAGGCTCCAGTATTCTATCGATATACCGGAAAAGTACCTGAAAGTAAAGGTGCCTTTCCTTTCCGTAACCACAATCGTGGAGAATTCCGTGAAATACGCTGTTGAAAATAAAGCGGAGGGCGGAGTGATCAGTGTGACGGCTGCCGAAAAGGGCGATGATCTCTGGATTGAGATAACCGATGACGGAGATGGCATTGCGCCGGATAAGGTGGTCAGCATCCTGAGAGGAGACGCCTACAAGAACAAAAAAGATGGTTCGGTAGGCATATACAATGTCAACACCCGTCTGATCCATTATTTTGGCAATGAGTATGCCCTGGATATAAGCAGTCCCGGCCGGTCCGGCAAGGGAACCAAGGTCACCATCCGGGTGCCGCTTGTGTCTGATGCGAATTTCTCATGAGTCGTTTATTGATGCTAAAGGGGGAGAAAAGTGTATAAGATATTGATCGTGGAGGACGAAGAGCTGGAGAGAACTTCGATGAAGATCTTCCTGGAGGAGAACCTCATGGATGCGGAGATTGTCGGAGAGGCCAAAAGCGGATTCGAAGCTCTGGACATACTGGATAAGAAAGACATCAATTTCATGCTTGTGGACATTAATATCCCCGGGGTCGACGGCCTTGAGGTGATCAAGCATGCCAGGAAGAAGTTCCCCAACGCCGTGATTATCATTACCACCGCCTATGATGATTTCCAGATTGCCCATCAGGCCATCAAGCTGAAAGTGGATGACTTTCTTCTTAAGCCCATCCGTAAAAATACCCTGATCGAAGCGGTCAAGTCTTTCAGCGGAAGGATCGGTGAGGGCGGCCATACCGACAGGGGGAATAAATTGCTTTCCAGGCTGGAGATTGAATTAAAAAAATGCTCATATAAGGCCTCTGTGGATCTTTTAAGAGAGTACATAGACCAGTTATATTTAGACGAGAAGGACGTTAATGTCATTTCCAAACATCTGCAGGAGGTTGCCAAGTCTCTGGTCCGGATCGCAGAAGAGATGGGAGTAGGAGATGCCAATGAGCTCATGGTTCAGATGGAGAAGCTCAAGATCAAGTATCTCCTCTATAACAACAAGCATGATGCCTACAACGAAATGATCCGGATGATCGATATCATTTTTGATAAGATGAATATCAAAGGCAAGCTGTCCGATGACGGCATGCGGTCAGTGATAGACTATATAGAGAGAAATCTCCGCCGGGGCATCAGCCTTGAGGATGTTGCCAATCATGTAAATATCAGTACCTACTATCTCAGCAAGATCTTTAAGAAAGAGATGGGAGTGAATTTCATCACTTACGTAACGGACCGGAAGATGGATATGGCCAAGGAAATGC
>CAMOVS010000034.1 GCA_946627575.1 uncultured Lachnospiraceae bacterium | reverse complement strand
CCACCATAAGCCTTTCCGTAGCGCAGCGGATTATATATGTCTGAACATAATCATTGGTCTCGGTATCCTTACGAGTATAGAGCTTGATCTCTTCAGAAGCCGATGCCTGCATCTGCTCCAGGCTGATGTAGCCATCATCACACATACTCTTGAGGATCCTTCCCCTTCTGGCCAAAGTTTCATCCATGTGCTCATAAGGGTCGTAGCGATTGGGTGAATTGGGTATGGAAGCAAGAAAAGCGATCTGTGATATGTCAAGCTCCTTAGCGGACTTGCCAAAGTAACCCTGGGCGGCTGCTTCCAGCCCATAGAAGCCATTGGCAAAGTAAACATTATTCAGGTAGAACTCCAGGATTTTCTCCTTGCTGAACTTCCTCTCCAGCTGTGCAGCGATAAAGATCTCCGTCAGTTTCCTGCTGTAGGTTTTCTCATAGCCAAGGAAAACATTTCTGGCCAGCTGCTGGGTTATGGTACTTCCGCCCATACCCTTGTCTCCCCGGTGTAAGGCAATGTAGACAACCGACCTGGCAATACCCATAAGATCAATCCCTCTGTGACTGGTAAATTTCTTATCCTCTGTGGATATGAATGCCAGCTTGGCTGCATCAGGGATCTCTTCATAACTTAGATAGTAGACGTCCTTGTCACCTTTAAGCTTCTTGATCTCATTACCGTCTGCATCGTAGATAATAGAAGTCAGTTCGCCTCGGAAGTCGGATTCGCTGCACTCATCCACGATACGGGAAGCTTCCCGATACATTCTGAAAACAGGGATCCCTATTTTTTTTACAAAGAAGAAACCGCCGATTATGATCGCAAGCATGAGTAGAGTGCCCCAGATCCTCACGATCTTCAAAAAAATGGACTCTTTTTGCTTCCGCCTTTTTCTTCGTTCTTTTTTTTCTTGCTTTTTCTGACCCATCCGTCTACCTCCGATGACGATAATCTTTATAGGAACGGGCTTTTTCTTTGCCCGGTTTTGATTTATACTATAAATACTTTAAACACTTAATTATAATAAAAGCCGATTGCCTTCTTACAGATATATAGAGACCCATCCGGCAGCAAAGAGGTGCTCCCATGAACAAACCGTCATTTACCCTGAACCAGTCCCAGTTAAAGTATATCGCTGTGGTTTGCATGTTCATTGATCATGTTGGCTATACCTTTGCCAACCGCATGCCGCATTCTCTTTACATGACCATGCGCTGCATAGGCAGGACAGCTTTTCCCATTTTTGCCTTCATGCTGGTGGAAGGCTTCTTTCATACCAAAAATCTGAAAAAGCACTTTATACTCCTGCTGATCTTTTCCGTCCTGTCGGAATTGCCATTTGACCTGATGATCAGCAGAAAGCCCTTCTCATTAGAGTATCAGAACGTCATGATCACCCTTCTTCTGGGTTTGGCCGGGATGACTATCATGACCAGGCTCCCCACTACATTACGGTTTACCGCCCTGATCTTCCCCGTCATCGCAGAATTGATTCATACAGATTACGGAGCTGTTGGGGTGCTGACCATCTATCTCTTTTACTTAGAAGCCATCTCCCGGCCGGAGGGGCTTAAGCATCCGGAAGCAACAGGGCTTCTGATCTCCCTGCTGCCCCTCTTTGTTCATGCGGTATCGGTTTGGAGAACCGAGTATGCCTGCCTTCTTTCCGTGCCCCTGCTTTGCCTCTACAACGGACAAAAGGGAGCCCAGGGAAAGGGCGGCAAGTATTTCTTTTACTTCTTCTATCCGGCCCATCTGCTGTTGCTCGGCATGAGCTTCCAGCTCTTGACATCCGGACACCTGTGGCCGCAGCAATAATTCACCGCAGGTTCAGCTATTTATCCGTATCTGAATCCAGATCCTCCAGATAAGAATAGTAGACATCTCCGGCTTTATGAAGCTTCTCGGTAAGTCCAGCCCGGTCAACGGACGTTGACAGTCCGGAAACCGGATCCAGATATCGTATGTTGGTGGAATTGTAGCTCATAATGACTACAAAATGCCTGCCTGAATACTTAGCCAGAACCGGGCATCCCTTGCTGACATAGTAGAGAATCTGGTCTGTGTCGCATCCGGCCAGATTCAGGACTGGATGACCGCTGTATTTCTCCAGGAGCGAGGAGGGATTTCCGGCCCGGGTATCAATTTTTCCCGGCGGAACATCCTGACCATTCACGGAAGCGATCATAGATAGACATCCGGCCAAAGACTTCTTCTTGGAGGAGACCTTAACCACATTCTCCATACCGGCCACCTTCATGTAAGTCGGGAATGCACATTCCCAAAGCACCTGCTCCGTGGAGTCAACCACCTGCCCTCTTTGATCAGAGGCGGCCCTGATCGCGGATGCAAGAGTTCGGAAGCTTCCTGTCTCTTCTCCGGAGGCATATACATAGTAGCGGTTCACACCTCCCCCGCTGCCGTCCAAGGTCATCAGCGGGCTGTCCTCTCTGGTCATAATTTTGGCTGTGAGCACATCCGGTTTAATCTGGATGTATACATAATCCGGGAAGCGAACATGCAGCTGGTTCCAATACGTGTTAGAGTACATGTATACAAGGGAGGCTTCATTTCCTGATTCCACATCCTTATAACGTATATAGTCATGTTTTTGTGTAGACTTAATGGATCCGCTCTTCTTCCTTCGTGCAAGGGACATCTCCAGTACATTACCCTCTATCTTAGTATCCAGGAAGAAGCGGTCTGCCTTCTTATAGGTCTTGATCTCTTTACCGGAGGAGTTCACAATTCGGAGAATCGACATAGGAAAGAATATACTGCCGTCCGATTCAATTGCCATATTCTCTTCTTCTGCTTCGCCATAGATAAAATCTTCCGCCAGGAAGCCAATAGCGCTGATCCTGCGATTGTCCGCACACTGAATGGACTTGCTCATGCCGGTGTCCAGATTCAGAAGCTCCACCTCCCGGCTTTTCATCAGATCCTTATCTTTCTGTAGAGCAACAATATTCTGTTTCCTGGAAGCCGTCAGCATCTGATCCTGCAGGTCCTCCCTCATGGAATGGAATGTTTTTTCCGTCAGGTCAATCTCATAGAGGGTTCCCTCAAGACAGCAATAAAACTTGTCCTCCTCATTCAGGTAGGCCAGCTTCTTCAGGTCCTCCTTCATGCGGGAGCAGGGGAGACTGGTCTCCAAAAATACCATTTCCTCAGAGACATTGGTTCCGGCCCGGTAGCGCATGACAAGGATCCCGTTCTGCCCTTCCCGGTGCCCCCGGTTAATATAGCCGTAAGCCAGGTAAATGATGTTTCCCTTGGCGTCCATATCCAGAATTTTGATGCCGTGGCTGCTGTTGTCATTGTGAAGATCGGTCTTCATCTCCGGAACAAAACTGTATACATTGGTTACATTGGAATTCTGGTAATCGTAATACCATAGCTGGCCCTGCTGGCTGAAGCCGACCTTCTTCCCCTCATCTGCTGAAATACAGTCGACCTCATCTATGTCCTGCACACCCAGATTGATCATGCTCTCCTTCTCATCAATGAGCTCTTCATTATAGTAAGCATCCAATGTCCGGTCATAATCCAGGAGATACATGCGGTCTGCAGTATAGCGCAGCTTATAGTATTCCGTCATGTCATATTCCTGCTTCTGCTGGCTGGATACCACCGTTTTCATCTGAAGAACCATGTAGGTATCATTCACTTCGCATACGGAGATTCGTGGCTCCTCCTGCTGGGACATGACGGCACTTCCAAAATAAATCGCACTGAGGCTGGAGTGGATATCCACCTTCTCAATCGTAGACTCACGCACATTGTCCGATGGTTCCAGATAAACAGCATTCTCCTCAATGGTGCTGTCATCGAAGAGATTATTATGAAAATTCCCGGCAAAGCTGACATAATCAGAGAAATGTGTTCCGGATCCGTTCATCAGCTTTGTGTAATAAAAGACCCGGGTCTGCTGGTCCAGACGAATTACCATCTGCAGATAGTAGGTCTTTCCTCTCTTGATCTCCGTTTCAAAAGAAAGGGAAGCCGTCTTAACGTTCTCCTCATTCTCGTGCTCAAGTTGGTTCAGGGTTCCTTCCTCCAGAGGATCCTCAGGATTCCTTGTAAAGAGGCTGTAGTGAATCGCCGTGATATCATAATCGAAAGTATGGAGGCGAAGTCCGACCATACCCGAACTATCCGTCAGGGCAATGCTGTTGCGAACAAGGGACAGATCCACATCGCCCCGATAACCGGACATCAGGTCATAGGAGATCCCGTCATAGACCAGCTCCATCACAGGGTAGGATGGATTGGACATCTCAGCAGCAGCTTCCCCTTTCTCGCTGACATCTCTGTAATTAAAAAAGGCAAATGACAGAACAAAGACCAGCGCTGCCACAAGCAGTGGAAGCAGGATGGTTTTGATTTTTTCTTTCATCCCCGGTCTCCTTCCCTTAGCAGCCTCACAATAGAAGGCCTGAAACCAAACATCTTACAGAATTCTTCAACCTCCGCCCTTATGCGAAGCCCGGCATCCTCTGCTTCCGTATCCCGGTATCCTCCCAAGGTGCGGACATCATTTTTCTGCTTCCTTCTGACCGGATCAGTCATCGCGGATGATCGTCCTTCCTTCAACACCGCCCGGATCAAAAGATTCTTAGGGGTATGTTCCATATCAATGAACTCCAGAATACTTGTCCGGTATCCTCTGGTCTCCAGCATTCTGGCCCGGATCCCATCCGTGGCAAGGGCCGCAAAACGCTCCCTCAGTATCCCGTAATCAGACACAGGGGCAAATGGGTCTATCTTCCCGAGATCTTTCACCTGCCCGGACTCCTCCATGGTACTCCCGGTCTTGTACTGGCTATTGAGCTCATGCTGACAGCACGGAACCGACAGGATCACTTTGGCTCCCCAGGCAACAGCCTTGGCCAGGGCATAGTCCGTCGCAGTATCGCAGGCATGCAGGGTAACCACCATATCCACCCCGGATACCCCCTCATAATCCTCGATATCGCCCTCCAGAAATGTCAGTTTGTCATAGCCATAGGTCTCTGCCAGTCTCTGACAGTCCCGGATCACCTTCTTCTTGCGATCCAGGCCTATGATCCTTATATCCAGTTTCTTAAGGACATGCAGATAATAATAGATGGCAAAGGTCAGGTAGGACTTGCCGCAGCCAAAATCCAGGATGGTAATCTCCCGGTCCGTCTGCTCTTCCTTGATCTTCCGGCTCCGTTCTTCAAGAGCAGGGAGAATATCCTCGATAAACTCCAGAAAACGGTTGATCTGCCGGAACTTATCATATCTTTTCCTTACGATTTTCCCTTCCTCTGTCATTACGCCCAGGTCAATCAGGAAAGGAACCGGTACACCCTCAGGCAATATATAGCGCTTAGTCCTATTATGATCAAGGCTGATCCGGACCGGCTTATCCCTCTTGTCTACAGCTCTGGCTTTGCGGCGCAGGGTAACTTTACCCTTCTTGCTGATCAGGGCGGAGATCGCCTCCTTGTCCGTCTCCATCTCCAGATTACGATAGGCCGGGAGAATCTCAGCCAAGCGCTTCATCGTCGCCTCCCGATCAAGATTCTCATGAAAGACCTGAACGCCATCAAAGCCCTCAAGCTGGAAGACCAGTCTGCCCCGAAGCATAACCGGCCGAAGGTCATAACGCCTCATGGATCCGGACTTTCTCGGTCCGCTGATGACCATATGAATAAGCCCTGTATTCAATTCTTCGCGAATGCAATTCTTTAATGTTTCCATAGTTATCAGCTATAATATCAAAACTTCTTATATAGTGCAAATATGGTCTGTTACCCCGGCCGGTCTAAAAGACACAAGCTTGGGGTAAACAGACCTTATAATACCATATACTTTATAACAAAATCTTCCTGTACCATGTATAGAGATCCGGCAGCCAACAAGATCCTCACTGATCTGAACCCAATAATCTCCTCACATAAGGGATCGCTGCAGCAAGATCAGGAACCACGGCATAGCAATTACCCGCCATATCATCCGGTACAGGCTGAATATCAGGGACAGCGATAACCTGCATGTTTCCTGCCAGACCGGCCCGGATCCCGTTAGGAGAGTCCTCAAGGACAAGGGTCTCTTCCGGAGGAACCCGGAATCTCTCGCAGAGAGTAAGAAACACATCCGGTGCCGGCTTACCCCGCGGCACATCCCTTGAAGATAAAACATCGGTAAAATAACGACGTAGACCCGCTGCCCCCAGATGCCGGTTTATCACCTCTTCATCTGACCCGCTGGCTACGGTCCTGGGAATATCCGGAGCTTCATCTTCCAGCATGGCAAGAAGGTCACGAAGGCCTTTCTTGACAGGAATTCCATCATCGCGAACTCTCCGGTCCCGAAGAGCCCCAATCTCCCGGTAGAACCTGTCAGCATCTAAATTCTCTCCGAAGTCTCTCCGGTACTGGTCCTTCACATCTCTGGAATTCTTACCAATGATACTTAAGAACTGTTCCTCACTTACCGGAAGTCCCCACTCTTTGCCCATGTCAAAGTAAGCCTGCATGGTAAGCCGCTCAGAATCAATCATCAGGCCATCCATATCAAATACAATCAATCCCAGCATCAGTCCCTGGCACCCTTAGCTAACTCGGCCGCAGCCTGCTCATAGGCACTTGCGTCCACTTCATTCGGCGTCTCAGCCGCTGTCCCATCAGCTGTCTTATCAGCTTCTGCGGTCCCGATGGATGATAGGCTCTCATAGTCGGGGTTCTCATAGGTATCAGCCAGCTTTCCGACCTCTGCTGACAGCTTACGCAGATTATCAAACACAGCCGCTTTCTTCTCCAGCAGTTCCTCATAGAGGGCCCGGTCTCTTTCCAGGTTGGCCAGACGCTCGTCTCTCTCCTGATAAGCCTCTTCCAGAATCACCTGCTTCTTAGCCTCCACATCCCTGCGGATGCCTTCTGCCTGGTCATTGGCCTCACCTACAATAACATCCGCCTGCACTCTGGCTTCCTCAAGCATAGTATCCGCCTGCTCCCTGGCCTGGCTTACGATACCTTCAGCCTCCGTGCGAGCCTCCTGAAGAATTCCTTCCTTCTGGTCATCAATCAATGACAGCTGTCTGCAGAGGAGGTCGGCATTGCGCATGTACTGATTGTAAGCCTCATCCGTATTGCCCGGGATAGCCCTCTCAGGCTCCTCCGTTTCTTCCGTATCCTCATCTACCAGGAGAACGGCCGGCCCATCATCTTCGTCATCGTCCTCTTCGACATCAGCATCATCGTCTGCTTCATCTGCTTCATCTGCTTCATGTGCTTCATCTTCTGTATCTTCATCATCCTGGTCTTCTGCTTCAAGCTCATCATCAGGCTCAGCCTCTTCCGAATCTACCTGATCTCCAGAGACATCGTCTTCCTCAACAGAAAGCTCTTCTTCAGCCGGATCAGCCTTAACTGCTCTTCCGGATTCCACATCCAAGCCTGCCTCCACGGCAGCTTCCGATTCTTCTTCCTGATCCTGATCAGCCATCAGTCCTTCCATCTCAGTCTCCATATCCCGGACACGTTCGGCAAGAGCCTCGGCCTTCTTTCCGGTCTCATCAGCTCTTTCCTCCGCTATCTCAGCTCTCTGTGTCGCCTGGTCCAGTTCATCTTCAAGAGCATCGATCCTGTCCTGCAGCTGCAGTACCTGATGCTCCAGTTCCCGATTACGGTTCCTGAGCTGCTCAAGCTCTGCTTCCTCCTCCTCTGACAATCCAGCCGAGGCAGAGTCAGCAGAATCTTTCATCTCATCCACTTCTTCTTTTTTATCATCGGACCCAGCCTGCTCCACGATCACGGCACCGCTCTTAAGCGCGGCAATCTCATCATCTTTCTTCTTTACCAGGGCCATGATCTCATCGTTAATCTTATCAAGCTGAACATCGACTTCATCCATGTCATAGCCGAACATGGTTCTTCGGAATGAAAGCTCTTCAATGTATGTTACCAGTTCATTCAGATTCATCCTTTGTCCCTCCTCGATAAATAGGTATCTCGAGATTAATTACACTGTTACTATTATAAAACTCCGCTTCCCCTTCTGTCTACAAGAAAGTTCTGCGGACTTGCGCAGAAAAGGAAAAACCAGCCCCGCAGGGCTGGCTGATATAAGCGGTTGCAAAGCTTTTTGGTTTAAAACTGCTTTTTACCGAAGACAGATTCCCGCTGATATGATAAGTGCTGCCCACCGGATCTTCTTTTCCTGCCAGAGGACTGTAAACCGGGGCTTTATCTAACTTCTCATATATTTTGTGGGATTGAAAGCAAACCCCATTAAAGTTAACATCGCAAATATAGATGACAAGGCAATAATCCTCTTTTCATTTTGAGCTTGAATATTACTGCTACTTATATACACTAATAAACAGATGACGAAAAAGCTCCTATTACAGTCAAATGATCAATTATTCTCCAGATAACGGCTGCCCTTCGCCATACTTTTGATAAAAGCCACGCTTCTTCGATTGTATTCACTCCACCCTTTCCCTCTTGCCTAACCCTATCTCCTATGCTATACTACACACATAAAAGGACAGCCGCCACAAAGTGGTTGGACCTTCAGAGTTTTGTTAAGTAAACCTACTCCTGAGGTGCAAGTACGGGAGTAGGTTTACTTTTTATCTGCGCCTGTTCCTATCATCAAGATAGGAAAGCATCGTAATATTTGCCCCTCCGACGTTATTCTTCCTCATCTCTTCCTGTACGTCCCTTTACAAAAACTGCAGAAAAAAAGCGCAAAATTTGCATCATAATTTCAACAC
>CAMOVS010000033.1 GCA_946627575.1 uncultured Lachnospiraceae bacterium | reverse complement strand
ATCTCCAGTACTCCGGACAGAGCATGGATGCTCTCCGTGAGACCATGAAGCCGGACGCTGTCAAGAGAATCCAGGGAACTCTGGTTCTGGAAGCGATCGCAGCGGCAGAAGAGCTGAAGGCCGACGATGATGACCTGCAGGCAGAATTCCAGCGCATGGCAGAGATGTACCAGATGGAAGCAGAGCAGATCGCTTCCTTTATGGGTGACGAGCAGAAAGAGAACATGAAGAAAGATCTTGCTGTTCAGAAGGCCATCGACCTGGTTCGTGAGGCCGCAGTGATCGTAGAGCCCTCCGAAGAACTTGACTTCGAAGGCAGCGATGAGGCTTCCGAGGAATAATAATAGACTGACCAGTAAAGATAACGGAGGTTTCTATGAGTCTTGTACCCTATGTTGTGGAACAGACAAGTCACGGGGAGAGATCCTATGATATCTACTCCCGTTTATTAAAAGAAAGAATTATTTTCCTGGGTGAAGAGGTTAATGATGTGACAGCCAGTCTGGTTGTCTCCCAGCTTCTTTTCCTGGAGTCGGAAGACCCGGAGAAGGATATCAACCTCTATATTATGAGCCCGGGAGGATCCGTAAGTGCCGGCATGGCCATCTATGACACCATGCAGTTTGTCAAGTGTGATGTATCGACCATCTGTATGGGTATGGCTGCCAGTATGGGAGCATTTCTTCTGGCCGGCGGGACCAAAGGCAAGAGGCTGGCTCTTCCCAATGCGGAGATTATGATTCATCAGCCTTCCGGCGGTGCCCAGGGACAGGCTACGGAGATTGAGATTGCGGCAGAGCATATCATCCGGACCAAGGAGAAGCTCAACCGGATCCTCGCCGCCAATACCGGACAGCCTTATGAAAAGATCTGTGTCGACACAGAGAGGGATAATTACATGACGGCAGAGCAGGCACTGGCCTACGGCCTGATCGATGCCGTTGTAGAGAAGAGAGAATCATAAGAGCCGGAAGGAGATATATTTATATGGCAAACAGATCGGATACGATCCGTTTTCGGTGTTCATTCTGCGGAAAGTCCCAGGACCAGGTGCGGAAGCTGGTTGCTGGTCCCAAGGGCGTATATATCTGTGATGAATGCATCGAAGTATGTTCGGAGATCATAGAAGATGAGTTCAATGAGAGTCAGGATGACGATCAGGGAATTAATCTGATCAAGCCGATAGAGATGAAGGCTTTTCTGGACGATTATGTCATCGGCCAGGAAACTGCTAAAAAAGTGCTTTCTGTGGCCGTATACAATCATTATAAGAGGATTCTGTCAGGGAATCCTGATGATGTGGAGCTTCAGAAGAGCAATATTATCATGATCGGACCGACAGGGTCCGGCAAGACCCTCCTGGCCCAGACTATGGCCCGCAAGCTTAATGTGCCTTTTGCTATCGCGGATGCCACAGCCCTGACTGAGGCAGGATACGTTGGCGAAGATGTGGAGAATATTCTTCTGAAGCTGATTCAGGCAGCGGATTATGACGTGGAGCGGGCCCAGACCGGTATCATCTATATCGATGAGATCGATAAGATTACCAGGAAGTCGGAGAACACCTCCATCACCCGGGATGTATCCGGTGAGGGTGTTCAGCAGGCTCTGCTTAAGATTCTGGAGGGAACCGTGGCTTCCGTTCCGCCCCAGGGCGGCAGGAAGCATCCTCACCAGGAGTTTATTCAGATCGATACAACCAACATCCTTTTTATCTGCGGTGGAGCCTTTGACGGTCTCGAGAAGATTATTGAGAGCCGGATCGGAAAGAAGTCCATCGGCTTCCAGGCGGAGATTACGGAGCAGAGGAAGAAGGATCTTGGCCTCCTGCTGGCTCAGGTGCTGCCGGAAGACTTTGTAAGGTTCGGTCTGATTCCCGAATTCATCGGACGAGTTCCGGTGAATGTATCCCTCAACCCTCTGGATGAAGAAGCTTTAATTCGTATTCTAACCGAGCCCAAGAGCGCTCTGGTTAAGCAATATCAGAAGCTTTTTGAGATGGATGGGGTAGAGCTGGCCTTTACGGATGATGCTTTAACCGCCATTGCCCAGAAGGCCATCACCCGCAAGACCGGGGCCCGAGGCCTTCGGTCGATCATGGAGCATACGATCATGGAGCAGATGTTCACCATTCCTTCGGATGACCTGGTGGCTACCTGCACCATTACCAAAGATGCCGTAGAGGGAAGCGGAGCTCCTATCCTGACCTATCATGAGGAGCCGGTAGAGAAGAAACCGGTGGGCAGAAAGCATAAAATCAAGCAGGACAGCGACGAGATTGCCTGAAAGGCCGGGAAACACTATATATATTCCCGCAGCGGAGATTAGGAAGCTGGCACAGGGAGCAGAGAGCTTAGCCTGTGGCAGCTTCTTCTTATACTGTTTATAGAGAGGAAATCGCATGGAAGGAACGGTATTACCCCTCCTCCCCCTGAGGGACAAGGTGGTATTTCCACATACATCGACATATTTTGAAGTCTCCAGGCCCCGGTCTATGAGGGCTCTTGAGATGACCATACAGCGCTATCACCGTGTATTTCTGGTATCCCAGATCCAGCCGGATATCGATGACCCCGGGATTGATGATCTATATCAGGTTGGTACTGTGGCCATGATCCTTCAGATGGTCAAGGCCGGCCAGAATATCCTCCGGGTTTTCGTGGAAGGCAAGGCCCGGGCCAGGATGGTGGATTGCCAGGACCAGGGAGATTATTATCTGGCCGAAATTCAGATGATTCAGGAGGCTGAGCCCGGAAGCGGAGAGGACGAGATCGCTGAAGTGCGCATGCTCAGAGACCATGTCAGCCGCTACATGGAAAGGAATCCGGGCTTTGGCAATCCTCAGCTGGAGAAGGCCATGGAAGAAGATGATCTGCCTTCACTTCTCAATGAGATTGCTGCAATTCTTCCCTTTGAAACCGCTAAGAAGCAGGCCCTCCTGGAGGAAGAAGACCTGATGAATCAGGCGGAGCAGATGATGGTTATCCTGGAACAGGAATCCGAGATCAGCAGGATCCGCAATGAGATTGCTGCCAGGGTTAAGGTTAACGTAGACAAAAACCAGCGGGACTATGTGCTTAGGGAACAGCAGAAAGTGATCCGGGAGGAGCTGGGCGAAGAGGATGCTGAGTCCGAGGCCGACGAGTACCTGAGGAAGGTGGAGGAGCTGAAGGCATCCAAGGAAGTGAAGAATAAGATCCGCAAGGAGATTCGCCGCTTCCGCACCATGCCCCCTATTGCCGCTGAGAGCACGGTGATGAAGAACTACATAGAGACTATGCTGGAGATGCCCTGGAATAAGGCTTCCCGAGACAATAAAGACCTCAAGAAGGCCATGAAGATTCTGGAAGAAGACCACTATGGCCTGACCAAGGTCAAGGAGAGGATCCTGGACTACCTGGCAGTCCGGACTCTCAACCGGAAAGGGGAGGCACCCATTCTTTGCCTGGTTGGGCCGCCCGGAACGGGCAAGACATCCATCGCCCGGTCTATTGCCAGAGCCCTTAATAAAGAATATGTTCGCATATCCCTGGGAGGCGTCCGGGATGAGGCTGAGATCCGGGGACACAGGAAGACCTATGTAGGAGCCATGCCCGGTCGGATTGCCGAGGGAATACGCCAGGCCGGCGTTCGCAATCCGGTCATGCTGCTGGACGAAGTGGACAAGGTCAGCAGCGATTACAAGGGAGATACGGCTTCTGCCCTCCTGGAAGTGCTTGACGGTGAGCAGAACGTCAATTTCCGCGACCATTATCTGGAGGTTCCCCTGGACCTGTCGGATGTCCTTTTTATCGCCACGGCCAATGACCTGGCACCCATTGCCAGGCCGCTGCTGGACCGAATGGAGATCCTGGAGCTGTCCAGCTATACGGAAAATGAAAAATACCATATCGCCCAGAATTATCTGATCCGCAAGCAGCGCAAGGCCAGCGGAATCCAGAAGAAACAGATCAGTATGGGAGAAGAAGTGATCCGGGAAATCATCCACAATTACACCCGGGAAGCCGGCGTCCGCAGCCTGGAGAGAAAGATCGGCCAGATTATGCACAAGGCTGCCCGGAAGATTGTAGAAGGAGAGAAACACCTGGATGTCACGGTGGAGTCTCTGGAAGAACTTCTGGGGACAGCCCCCTATGAGGAAGATGATCAGGTCACAGCTCCCAGAGTCGGTATTGTCAGAGGATTGGCCTGGACCAGCGTGGGCGGGGACACTCTTTCCATCGAGGTTAGCGTGATGCCCGGCAAGGGTAAGCTGGAGCTGACGGGCCGCATGGGGGATGTCATGAAGGAATCTGCCCAGATCGGTCTTTCTTATGTGAGATCGGTTTCAGACCAATATAAGATCGCCCATAATTATTTTGACAGCCATGATATACACCTGCATATACCGGAAGGAGCCGTACCCAAGGACGGGCCTTCCGCCGGTATCACCATGGCTCTGGCCATGCTGTCGGTCATCGCCGGCATCCCGGTCCGGGGTGATATCGCCATGACCGGGGAGATTACCCTCCGGGGCAGAGTCCTGCCGGTAGGCGGCCTAAAAGAAAAACTCCTGGCTGCTAAAACTGCCGGAGTCAAAGAAGTTCTTGTGCCCTTGCGGAACCGGAGAAATATCAGGGAACTTGATGAGGAGATCCTGGAAGGTCTTACGGTCACCTATGTGGAGAAGATGGACGAGGTTGCAGAGATTGCCTTCGTCAAGGAAGAAGATGAGGTGGAGAAATGATAATCAAATCAGCTGAACTGGAGACAGTATGCGGTATCACCAGCAAGCTGCCGGTTAATGCCCTGCCCGAGGTAGCCTTTGCCGGCAAATCCAATGTGGGCAAGTCATCCATGATCAACAAGCTGGTTAACCGGAAGAAGCTGGCCAGGACCTCCGGTCAGCCGGGCAAGACCCGGACAATTAATTTCTATAATATTAATCAGGAGATGTATATTGTGGATCTTCCCGGATACGGGTATGCCAAGGTATCGAAATCGGTCAGTGAGCAATGGGGTCCCATGATCGAGCGCTACCTCCATACATCCGACCAGCTTCGGATGGTCTTTTTGCTGATTGATATCCGCCATAAACCGACGGACAATGATGTGACTATGTACCGGTGGATTCTCAGCAACGGATTCTCACCGGCTATCATTGCCACCAAGCTGGACAAGATCAAGCGCAGTCAGAAAAAAAAGCAGCTGGACCTGATCCGGTCTACCTTGAAAGTGGTTGAGGGGGTACCCATCATCCCCTTCTCAGCGGAAACCGGCCAGGGAAGGGATGAGATCTGGGATCTGATTGAGCGTTATGTCCTGGAAGATGATGAAGAAATGACAGAGGGAGAAGAGGAAGAGGTATAGGATGGCTTAGTAGACCTGAATGACAGGAGAAGAAGACGGAAGATGATTTACAGGCTGTCGTCCAGAACCAGGAGATTCATGAGGCTTCCGTAGACTTCATTGCTCTTTTCCTGCCAGTGGTCACATATGCGGACCGCCTGGTCCTTTGATACGACATTGAGGGTGAGATCCATCAGGATCTCGCCCTTTTCTCTTATGCATCCTTTTACCATGTATTCGGTCCGCCAGCCCTTTTTCACGGGATAGTAGTCGGCAGAGACCTCTACCTCCCGCCGCAGTTCAAAGCTGTTTTCCTCCAGCCAGCTCAGAATATCCTTGAGCCAGAGGTAGGGAATCTTATAATCAAAGAAGCCCAGGGCCTCCTTGCCGGCCGGCGTGACATGATAGCGGGTCATATTACGGACGGTTTCCCGGCTCAGATATTCGGAATCCAGAAGTTCGCTGATCGCCCTGCGAAACTGAAAATAGTCCACATATTCATGGCTGACAAAGAATTCGCTCAGCTGGGAATCCGTCAGAGGATAATCTGTCTGATCCAGTATGCGCAGAATCATCAGCTTGTAGGTGGTGAGAGATTCCTCGCCGGCAGGATCAGCAAATGTTTGTTCCTTTGATGTTTGGCTCATGGGAGCTCCTTTCCCGCAGTTTATCAAGACTGTGAATAATATTTGCCCTGCCAGGCGTCCCGGACCTTCATCTCGTGGCGGATCCGGTTGAGGACTTCGCCCTTGCCCAGTCCCCAGCGGGGAGCGATAAGCAGGTCTCTGGGCGGATCTCCGGTAATTCTTTCCAGTACTATATCCGGCCGGAAAGCCTGGATGCAGGAGATCAGCAGGTCGATATAGGATTCCGGTGTGAAGACCGGAAAAGGCCGGGAAGCATAAAGCCGGCCAAGGGCAGTATCTTTAAGAACGTAGAGCATGGACATCTTAACCCCGTCCACCGGGAGACCATTCAGGTAATCTACGGTCTCAAGCTGCATGTCCAAGGATTCGCCGGGCAGGCCCAGGATGATGTGGGCTGTCACCCGGATCCCCGCCTTCTTAAGGCGGAGAACTGCATCCGTAAAGACGGAGGTCGGATAGCAGCGGTTCATCCGGTCAGCCGTGGCATCGTGGCAGGTCTGCAGGCCCATCTCTATAAATACCGGTTTGCGCCGGTTCATTTCTTCCAAAAGGTCAAGGACCGGCCGGGAAAGGCAATCCGGCCGGGTACCAATGGAAAGGGCCACTATATGGTCCGCTTCCATGGCCGGCTGGTAGAGGGTGCGAAGATGGTCCGGAGGCCCGTAGGTGCCGGTGTAAGCCTGGTAGTAGGCTATATATCCGGAACCGGAATGTTTGGCCCCAGTCTGCCTGCGGCCGGACAGGAGCTGGTCGCTCACTGAAAGAACCCGGCTTTCACAGAATTCACCGCTTCCTCCCTGGCTGCAGAAGCTGCAGCCGCCATAGGCCAGCCTCCCATCCCGGTTGGGACAGGTGAATCCCCCATCGATACAGATCTTGTAGACCTTCTGTCCAAAGAACTCTTTAAGAAAACGAGAGTAGCTGTAATATCGTTCCATGGCAGCGATTGCGATCCTTCATACTTTTCTTTGAATCAGGCAGCCGGTCAATCAGCTGAAGATTAACGAGTCGAGTGTATATGGTCAATGACGGCCTTGCTTACAGCGTCTGCGATATGGCCGTCAAAAGCTTCCGGAAGAATATAATCCTCTGACAGCTGGTCCTCAGGGATCAGGGCGGCCAGAGCCTCTGCGGCGGCAAGCTTCATTTCCTCGGTGATCTGGGAGGCTCTCCCATCCAGGGCGCCCCGGAAGATGCCGGGAAATACAAGAACATTGTTGACCTGATTGGGGAAATCGCTTCTGCCGGTTCCTATGATGCGGGCTCCGGCTTCCTTGGCCAGATCCGGCATGATCTCCGGCACGGGGTTGGCCAGGGTGAAGAGGATGGAATCCGGATTCATAGACCGGACCATATCCTGACTGACTACGCCCGGAGCGGAGACGCCGATAAAGATGTCGGCACCCTCCATGGCATCGGCCAGACTTCCCTTCTTGCGGGAGAGGTTGGTAACATGGGCCATCTGTTCCTTCATCCAGTTCATGCCCTCATTGCCCAGGCAGATGATGCCCCGGCTGTCGCAGATGGTTACATCTTTAAATCCGTAGGACAGGAGCATCTTGGCTATGGCGATCCCGGCCGCTCCGGCCCCGTTCACAACAACTTTGCAGTCTTCCTTATTTTTCTTAACGATCTTTAAGGCATTGATGATGCCGGCGGTCACTACAATGGCTGTCCCGTGCTGGTCATCATGGAAAACCGGGATATCCAGCACCTGCTTGAGACGTTCCTCGATCTCAAAGCAGCGGGGAGCCGATATGTCTTCCAGATTAATGCCGCCAAAGGCCGGGGCAATCCGGATGACACTTTCTATGATCTCTTCCGTATCCTGGGTATCCAGGCAGATGGGAAAGGCATTCACGCCACCGAACTCTTTGAATAATACGGATTTGCCTTCCATGACCGGCATGGCGGCCAGAGGACCGATATTGCCCAGTCCCAGGACAGCGCTTCCGTCAGAAACTACGGCAACGGTGTTGGACTTAATGGTGTAGGTGTAGGCCAGTTCAGGATCCCGGGCAATCTCCTTGCAGGGTTCTGCAACGCCGGGCGTATAGGCCATGGCCAGGTCTTCTCCCGTATCTACGGGACACTTTGAGCTGATGTCGAGCTTTCCATTCCATTGCTTGTGCAATTCCAGTGCTGTCTCTCTTATATTCATAAAAACATCCTTTCAGGCAGTGATCAGGTCTTGTGCGGCAGAGCCGACACGTGGGTCTATTGTATCACCCGGCCACCTTTTTATCAAGAAATGATTGGAGATGGATATGATTTGACTGATAATCTATTTGATTTTGTCAAATAAATGTGGTACGTTAATTAAAAGCATTTAACAGTCTACTACCATTCGATCAGATAAGTGCATTTCAGATATTATTTTCCATATACTATGTGATGATAAGAATAATGATTCCGGCTGCGCCTTTGGGCAGGAGAGGGGTAGGGCGATGATGACTGCCAGGTTCGGGGCAGGTCTTTTTTTCGACCCTATATAAACGGCAGCCGTTATGGAGGAGTTTTAATGAATTTTCAGGAAATGAAATTGGTGGAGCTCCGGGACTATGCCAAAGGGCAGGGGATCCGGGGGATCAGCGCCATGAAAAAGAATCAATTAATCAGCCTGCTCGAAGAAAGAGCGAAGGCGCAAGCGCCCTCCCGGGAATCCGGAAAGCCTGACAATCAACCGGTTCAGGAGACGGCGCGAAAGGAGAGAGAGCCGGCCCGGGAGAAAGAGACAGTTCAGGAGAAAGAGACAGTTCAGGAGAAAGAGACAGTTCAGGAGAAAGAGACAGTTCAGGAGAAAGAGACAGTTCAG
>CAMOVS010000032.1 GCA_946627575.1 uncultured Lachnospiraceae bacterium | reverse complement strand
GCCGACCTACCGCATTTCGAGTGCGGACCCTTCAGCCACTTGGGTACATCTCCTTGAAACATAGAAATGATTATAGCAAATATTGTGGTCAAAAGCAAGAGCAAACCACGGCAGCGATAGCAGTCCCTAAGAACCATCTCCAAAGGTCCTGACAAAAAAACTCCCTCCGTAGATCTTATGCCTTCCGGAAGGAGTTTCATATTCTTTTCTATCAAAATCCAATTCTTCAAAATCCGATTCTTGCGATCGTATGATCACCCTTCTCTAAAATGCTTGTCGATATGACTCATTATAAAGCCAGGGGATCCTTCCCGCACTGCTCCATAGCCTGGGCAAAGGCATTCAGAGCATTCTTACATGCGGACTCGCTGCCTACGAAAATAGCTCTGGCACAGTTGTCAGCATCCGGCGGCTCGATAAACTCTGCCACCTTGACATCGCCGCCCTTGAGAGCCTGATCGATAGCATACATGGCCTCAACGGGAGGTCCGGCAACATAAGCAAGAGCATCATTGGCTGTGACTTCCAGCTCCTCCTGGAAATACCTTCCTGCCGGAGAGATCAGTCCAACGAAATAAAGCAGACTTCCGTCTCCTTTCAGGTCATAGAGGAACTTCTGTCTCTTCACATAATCTTCAATGCTCTGCATAGCGCTGTTGACGTCAGCTACTTTCTCCCCGGAGATCAAGGCAAAAGCAGCCCCGCTGTTGGCGCTCCATTTCACTGCGGATCCGCCATAATAGGTGTCGCAGAATACCACTTCGACTCTGGTCTTCTTGGTTGCATCGTCCACAGCACAGTGGAGTATGTCCGGATAATCGGTAGTAATTACACCAACACACTGATGGTTTTCCGGCAGCTCATACAGGGCGCGGAACTCGTCCTTCATGTTGGCGATGACTCTCCTGCTTGTAATCTTTTGCTCAACTGGTCTTCCTGGATATGCCATAAGTCCCTCCTCTCATCGATTCATCTTCAAAGCCCCATAGTCAAAAAGGGCTTATATGTAAACCACAACTATCTCAAAGCCCTGCCGCCAGCGGCAGGGCTTAAAGTATCATCATTCATATACCGTAGGAAATACTCAGCTATCCTCTAGCCCCGATCCCTTCTGACAGTCTTAAGATAATGGGCCGCGGTATATATGGCAGCGGCTCCGTCGGCTACCGCTGTTACTACCTGGCGCAGAAGCTTGGTTCTGACATCACCTGCAGCAAAAATACCAGCTGCAGAAGTAGCGCAGCTCTCACCGGCGATAATATAACCATCTTCATCCAGCTCAGCCAGACCCCGAACCAGGTCAGTATTGGGCACAGCTCCGATGGCCTCAAACAAGCCATCGACACGGATGGATCTTCCATTGCTTAGATCAAGGCTCTCCAGTTTACTGCCTCCCTGAACCTGCTTTACCGTACACTCGGTGACGATACGAACATTTCCCAGGCCTGACAGCCTTTCCAAAGTTCCCGGATTCCCGCTGAACTCACGGTCAATATTGATCAGATGAACCCTGTCACAGATGGTAGAGAGATAGAGCGCGCTGTCCAGAGCGGAATCTCCACCGCCCACTACAGCCACCGACTTGCCCCTGTAGAAGGGTCCATCGCAAACCACACAGGAATGGATCCCCCGGCCGGCCAGTCTGGCCTCTCCCGGGATGCCCAGATTCCTTGGCGTAGTACCCGCCGCATATATAATGGCATGGGCTTCATGCCGGCTGCCATCCTCAAGAACTACTTCCCAGCTGCGATTATCCCTGCGCCTGATCCCGGTGACCGTCCCTTCAAGGAAAGGAACATCCATGGACAAGGCATGCTGACGGAAGCTCTCTCCCAGCTCATAACCTGACAGTCCCGGCAAGCCCAGATAATTATCCACTCTCGGACTTCCCATGATCTGTCCGCTGCCGTATGTATTTTTTTCCACAACCAGAGCGTCCATGCCGCCCCTTCTGGCATAAACCGAAGCCGAAAGGCCTGCCGGACCGCTTCCTATAATTATGAAATCCCGCATCACGGTCTCCTCTATAATAGCTTCATCATAGTTCCCGGATATGATGTTGGTATCAAAGCTATCGCAGATCGCTTCACTGCAAATCAGTTCCCGCGATCCCGTCATCTATTATTTTACCACAAAAAGCGGTTTAACCCAATACAATTAACGAAAACTATTCGCAAACTGCAGGGACATAATTGTCCTGCTATTTTGTCTTAAGGAACACTTCTCCCATGGACTCCAGAACGATATGGCCGATCACAAAGTAGGCAAGGAGAAGGGCGGAATAAACACCGACCATAACCCAGTTCTTTCTGCCGATCTCACGCTGGACAAGGAACAATCCTCCCACCAAAAGCGCCAGTATAACAACTACAAATACTATCCACCACATCTTCCTATCTCCTTTATCTGGCAGTCCATCTCTATCGAAGCCACGTAGACAGAGAAATTCCTATCTGTACATCCTATGATACATTCCGCATCATTCAAGACTTGTATTTATTGCCAACATATGAAATCACTAGTCTATTCAAGACTTGTATTTATTCCAATATATGAAATCACTGGTCTATTCATTTTCCTGTAAGGGATTCCCTTTTCTATAAGAGATCCCCTTCCTGTCAAACCACTCTCCCAGGTCCGCAATCCCATGATCCTCCAGGTAATCGGATAGCCTCTCCGGAAAAGAAGTCTTCCGTCTGACCGTGGGACATCCGGCCCAAAGCAGGTCTGTATCGGATCTTATATCATAGAAAAGCTCATTTTCACCGATGATGGATGCCTCCCTGACCGGACCCTTCTCCGGATAATAAACCCGCAGAAACCATGGCCGGTCATCATGCAGAGGAAGATCCCGGCAGGTTCTTCCGCTGGCCGGATCCTGATCCTCCTTCTCCAACAGGGCCAGAGCAATCCGGTACTTCCGATGTCTTTTCCTGTCATAGGAACGGATCTCATTAAGCCGGCTGTAATCACAGTTATGAGTCAGATCACTGATCTTGACTTTTCTGGCAATATCATGCCCGCGCAGCCGCAGAACATACTCCATATACGGCTCATCACGGTCGTGGGTGAGCATAGCAACTGCCTGTGTTACTTCAAGGGGAAAACCAGCCTCCTCCAGATCTTCAATCGTCCAGTTAGTATCCTCCACCACATCGTGAAGGAGGGCTGTACAGGTCTCGAACTCTCCATCCATCTGCTCCGCAAGATGTAAAGGGTGAAAAACATAAGGCAGTCCAGAACCATCCGACTGATTCCTGTGGGCATTGTAGCAGATCTTCATAGCCTTTTTCGTGAGTTCAGAGTAAATCATAATGTCCGTCCCCCTATACTAATTTCATTATAATTTCCACACAAACCTCTGTCAATATGATAAACTTGGAATGACAGAGAAACTATCTGCAGCATCAGGAGGAAATGACCTATGAAGCCTAACAATCATTCTATTCATGGCAAAGTCTTCGCCGGACTTGCCACCATCGTAGTGACCGGCCTTATTCCGGCAGCCGTCCTCCTGTCCATCTTCCTGCTCCTGGTCTCTCTCCCCCTCCCGGATTACCTGACCGCCCCCTTTCATCCGGTTATAAAAGTTCAGGCCAAGAAGAAAACGATCACTCTGGTATTGGATCCCGGACACGGGGGCAGCCAATCAGGGGCAGAAGAGGGAGACGTTAAGGAAAAAGACCTGAACCTGACCATAGGAAAATACCTAAAGGAAATACTGGAGTCGGACTATGAAGGGATCCGGGTATCTCTGACCAGAGACGAAGATGAAGATGTCGGCCTGAAAGAAAGGGTCCGGATTGCCTCCGACCGGGATGCGGATATGATGATCAGCCTTCACAACAATGCCCGGGGGGATAATTTCGAGTACAAAGACGGCTGCACGGTCCTGACCGCCCAGGGGAATTACAAACCGGATCTGGCCAGGCAGGAGCAGGAACTGGCCTGCTGCATCCTCTCAGAGCTGGAAGCTTTAGGGCTGAATAACCGGGGCATTCTTCTGCGTGATTCCGAGACGGGAGACAGCTACGAAGACGGGTCGGTCGCCGATTATTATGCCATCATCCGGGGCGGATTGAATCTGAATACGCCCTCCGTCATCGTAGAGCATGCCTTCATGGATGAGGAAAATGACTTTCAAAACCACCTAAGCAGCGACGAACACCTAAAGGAGCTGGCTCAGGCGGACGCTGCGGGAATTGCCCGCTATTTTGGGCTCAAATCCAGAAAAACAGGGGAGGTTCTTCCCCCTCCTGCCGACTATGAAGTCATTTTCTATCACATGTATGATGAGAATCCCGACCACAATAAAAAGTTTACCAAAGTCTTCTTTCCTTCCGAGGAAAATGAGGAAAAATCTTCCGAAAAAGCTGCAGAACAATCTACGGAGGAAAGCAAAAGGAACCCTTCGGAAGAATCCACAGAGAGTCGTCCCGAGGAAAGCACAGCCCAGCATAAAGATCCCGGCAATCTTTTTATGATAACCGAATTCCTGCGCAAACTGGCTGAAGAATTCTCCTCTTTAGTCCGCTAGGGCCAGAACATAATCCTTGGCATACTCTATAAACTTCAGGGTCGCCGGCGACGCCATAGTCCGGTCTACCAGGGCTATGCCCAGCTCCCTGTCGGCGTATGGAGCCAGAGGCAGGGTTCTGATGGGGGCTTCATAACTTTCCAGAACCAGCTTGGGCAGGATGCTGATTCCCAGGTGACCAGCCACCATGGAAACAATCGTATAATCATCCTTCGAAGAATACTGAACATCCGGAGCAACATGGTACTGCTCCAGTGTTCCATGAACATCCACATCGGTACCCAGGGCAGATATGATAAATGTCTGCCCATTAAATTTGTCCAGAGCAAACACCTGCTCCTTATGGGGATAGTCTGACGGAAGCACGGCAAGGAGAGGATCCTTTTTAAGAGGAATCCATTCCATATCTCCGTCAATATGACCGCTGAGGAAACCCAGGTCCACCTCTCTCTGACGGATCCAGCGGAGGATATCTTCATTCCCACCCTCCTTAAAATCAATTCGTATCGAAGGATGGTCCATCCGGAACTGGCGGATTATATGAGGCAGCCACTGGCGGGAAATACTGGAGTAAGTGCCGATGGTCAATGATCCTCTTGACAGATGGTGGAGGGACTGAACAGCCTGGCTCAGATTCTCCCGGCACTGAACCAGCTGGCTGATATAAGGCAGAAGCTCCTGACCGGCATTGGTAAGAAAAGCCCCGTTGCGATTGCGGTCAAAGAGCTTAAGCCCCATCTCCTTCTCCAGCCTTTTCAGTGTATGGCTGACCCCTGATTGGGTATAACCCATGTTCTCCGCTGCCCGGGACAGACTTTGCTGTTTGGCTACTTCCAGAAAAATCGAATATTTATTCGCTTCCATTTTCATCCTTTCTAATTATTTTTTATTGGCTTCCCGTTATTTTCAATCGCTTCTCGCATACACAATTCCAATAATCCGGAGCAAAGCTGCTGTTCACAGCCCTGCTATCTATCAGGCCGCAGGCCATCTATGCAGGCGCGTATGAAAGCATGCCTGCCACTGCCCTGATGTGGTGTAATACATCCATGACACATCGGCATGTTTTATATATATTGCATGAAAAAGTGTCGCTTTACATATGCATTATTAATAGTATAATTTAATTTGCGATTTTTCAAGTATGACAAATATTAATAGAGGAGGAATCATTATTATGTCTGGCTCAACGATAGCAACCCTGTTGGCATTCGCTGCCTACCTTGCCCTGATGATCGGAATCGGTGTATGGTCCATGAAAAAAACCAAAGGCGCGGATGATTATTTTCTTGGTGGCAGAGGCTTAACCGGCCCGGTAGCTGCCCTGTCCGCCCAGGCTTCTGATATGAGCGGCTGGCTGCTCATGGGTCTTCCGGGATCCGTCTATGCCTTAGGAACCGGTCAGGCCTGGATCGCTGTCGGTCTGGCACTGGGAACCATTATTAACTGGCTGGTTATCGCAAAGCCCCTGAGAGCTTATACCATCGTTGCCAACAATTCCATGACCCTGCCGGAATTCTTCGGCAACCGCTACCACGACGAGAAGAAACTGCTCCTGGGTATTTCTTCCGTCATCATCGTTATCTTTTTCCTGGTTTATACCGCCTCCGCCCTGGCATCCGGCGGCAAGCTTTTTAACTCGGTTTTTGGTCTTGATTATCATGCTGCCATGCTTATAGGCGCTGCGGTCATCCTGACCTACACCTTCCTGGGCGGTTTCCTTGCGGTATGTACCACGGACTTTGTACAGGGAACCATGATGCTGATCGCCCTGCTGGCTGTACCCATCGTGGCATGGGGTCTCATTAAAGGCGACTTTTCCGCCTTGCTCGTATCAAGTGGCGTAGAACCGTCCTCTTACCTGAGTTTCTTCCACAACGGCGACCACCCCATCAAGGCAGTGGAAGTCATCTCTAATCTTGCCTGGGGCCTGGGCTACTGCGGTATGCCCCATATTCTGGTTCGTTTTATGGCCATCAAGGACGAGAAGGAATTAAAGAAATCCTCCGTCATAGCCATTATCTGGGTTCTGATCTCCCTGTCACTGGCCGTGGTCATCGGACTTCTGGGCCGGGCCTTCCTTATGCCTACCATACTGGGAGAGACTGCCGGCGCTGCCAGCACAGAATCTGTCTTTATCGAAATGATTAAAAAAGTCTTTATAGAGCATCTTCCCCTGGCTTTCGTGGGCGGCCTTTTCCTCTGTGGTATCCTGGCGGCTATCATGTCCACGGCGGATTCCCAGCTTCTGGTATGTTCCTCCTCGGTATCCGCAGACATCTACAAGGACATCTTCAATCCCGATGCCGATAATAAAACAGTCCTTCGCATCGGCCGGATCGTTACCATCGTTGTCGCCCTTCTGGCTGTTGCCATTGCCTGGGATCCCGAAAGTTCCATCATGACACTGGTATCCGATGCCTGGGCAGGTCTGGGATCCGCTTTTGGTCCCCTTGTGGTGATGAGCCTCTTCTGGAAGAGGACCAATCTTCCCGGTGCCATCGCCGGTCTGGTCAGCGGAGCCGCCACCGTTATTATCTGGGATTATCTTCCCCTGATTCGTACAGCAGACGGCATGGTAACCATAGGAACCCATACCGGCCTCTATTCCCTGGTTGTCGGCTTTGCCATCAGCCTGGTCTGCATTATTGTGGTCAGCCTGGCTACCAAGGCTCCGGACCAGAGTGTCCTGGATGAGTTCGAGAAATATAAGGCATATAAAGAACAATAATAGCGTATAGATAGTATAGTAAAAGCTCCGGAATGTTTCCGGAGCTTTTTTCAACGTCCATATGTCTATATCTATATTCTGGTTAAGATGCATGCTTGTAATTGAAAGCATCAAGACCCTGCGCTATCCCATCAGCACCTTAATATAGTCCTTCATGTAAGCAGGCAGATCGGGTGGTCTCCTGGCGGAAATGATATTGCCGTCCACAACAGAGGGCTCATCAACCCAGGTTGCCCCGGCATTACGCATATCATCCTTGATACCCGGTGTGCTGGTTACGGTCTTACCCCGAAGGATATCTGCAGAGATCAGCACCCAGCCGGCATGGCAGATCTGTCCGATAGGCTTTCCGGCATCATTGATAACCTTCACGATATTCAGGACTTCCGGATAGCGGCGCAGCTTGTCCGGCGCCCATCCTCCCGGAACCAGGAGCCCGTCATAGTCTGCCGGATCCACATCGCCAAAGGCGTAATCCGATGTATAGGGAACTCCATATTTGCCATGATAGACATGCCCTGCCTTATCTCCCACTACATGGACCTGACATCCCTCTTCCTTAAGACGGAGCACGGGATAGGTTAATTCAAGATCTTCGAAGTCTTCACTGATTAACGCAAGAATTTTTTTCGCCATAGATACCTCCTCTTTACATTTTCATTTACAAGGCCGGCAGGGTGCCTTATTTTCCATGATGATACTACATGCAGCAGAACATTTGTGATATATTGGTTTATGGTAGACTTAAGCCTTTTCACCAGGCTTGATGACCTTACTTTAACATCAGGGAATTCCTCTGTCAATCAAACATATCCCGCTGACATCCATGGCTGTACTATGTGCTTACTCCGGAGAGAATCCCCCCCCACCACTGCTGATATTTGACGATTCACGATTATGCGAGCATACCGTGAAAATCGACCTTTTGGCCCTGATACCATCATACAATAAGGACACAACATGGGAAACAGACAGACGTCAAAGAAAAATAATAGCCGAATTGCCGCAGCGGTCAAAGTCCGGGCTGCCGCCTTCATACCCCGGCACGTCAGCAACCGGCTGACTGTGGGCTTCCTGGGTCTTCTCCGTTATTGTCACAGGACGCTGGGGCGCAAGGATTACAACCACAGAGAAGCGAATGAAGAGGCCATCCGCCTGCACCATCTGCCGGCCATCCTGAGAAACCATGGCTATATAGAAGACCAGTTCCGCTACCGGGATGGAAGGCTGGGCTCCGTAGACATGGCCTATGCCGGATGCGAAATCATCGCCCTCTACAATGCTCTTCACGACTATCACAGACGATCTATAGAAGCCGAAGAAACTCAAGCGCCCTCCCAGCTAATATCTCCCGAAGTCTCCCGGCAATTGGGCTCTTCTCATGGGCGATCCGAAGACCAGCCCTCTTCCGGGATTCGTTCAAAAGGCTGGACCGGGGACCCTGCCCAGGACCTTTCCAGGCTGATCGCCGACTTTGAGAAGGACGGTATTCTTCCCGTCGAGATTCGGTGGCGGCAGAAGGCCGCCTTCTCCGACGCTGTCGGCCACTCCATGGTGGACGATCTCAAG
>CAMOVS010000031.1 GCA_946627575.1 uncultured Lachnospiraceae bacterium | reverse complement strand
GGGATGAGTATGATGAGGAATACCGGGATTACGACGAGGACGACCAGGATTCCTATGATGAAGGAGAATACGAAGGCCGTGACTACGACGAGGGGGATCAGGATTCCTACGATGAAGGAGAATACGAAGGCCGTGACTACGACGAGGGCGATCAGGATTCCTACGATGAAGGAGAATACGACGACCGAGACTACGACGAGAACGACAGGGACTCTTATGACGAGGAAGAGTATGACGACCGGGACTACGATGAGACAGAAGATAATCATTTCGAAGAAGATGAATATGATGACAGGGATTACGATGGCGTAGACCAGGACGAACTTGAAGAAGAGGAATACAGCAGCAGATAGACAGGAAATGCCCATGACAGGCAGAGAATATGAGGCAGTACTATTCACGGATTCGCCATCCGCTAAGTCATAGCCCATCCGTGATGCACTGTGCCGCATCTGTGATGGGGATGACCGAGCTTGTGAATAGTTCCATGAATCAAACAGGTTGGTGACATATGGCAAAGAAAATACCGCTTCGGCAATGCGCCGGCTGCAGAGAGAAAAAATCAAAGATGGACCTGTTCCGAATTATCCGGACTCCTGAAGGACAGGTGGTTCTGGATGGGAGCGGCAGGATGAACGGCCGGGGGGTTTATATTTTCCCCGACAGGGCATGTCTGGACAAAGTCCGTAAGAGCAGGGCCCTGTCCAGATCGCTGAAGGCCGATATTCCCGACCAGGTCTATGAAAAACTGGAAGAGGAGTTGAGCAGACTTGAAACAAAGGGATAAAGTGCTGTCCATGATCGGGATGGCCGCCAGGGCCGGAAAGGTTGCCAGCGGTGAATTCTCCACGGAGAAAGCTGTCAAAACCGGCAAGGGCCGGCTGGTTATCGTCGCCTGTGATGCTTCGGACAATACCAGGAAGATGTTTCGGAATATGTGTGATTATTACCATGTTCCCATGATTGAATACAGTATCAAAGAAGAATTAGGCCGGTGGACCGGCAATACATACAGGGCTTCCATCTGTATCTTAGATGAAGGTTTTGCAAATGCTTTGATGAAAAAATTAAGTCTAAATATGGAGGTGTAGCGCATGGCAAAAATGAGAGTACATGAACTGGCGAAAGCCTTAGATAAAAGCAGCAGAGAAATACTTGATGTCCTGAAACAGCAGGGGGTTGAGATCCAGAGTCATATGAGTATGGTAACGGACGAACAGGTTGACCGGGTAAAGGCGAGATTCCAGAAAGGAAGTTCCCAGAAGCCGGCTGCAGAAAAAAGCCCGGCACGAAATGCAGGAGAACGTCCGGAGAGAAAAGCCGCACCTGCCGGCGGACGGAGAGAGCCCGGCGCGGTAACCCGGGACGGCTTCCGCAATTACGGGAGAGAGGAAGATCGCAAAGCAGGCAGCAGCCCCCAGCGTGATAGCCGCAGCGGTGACCGGGCGGCAAGACCTTCCGGCAATCGTGAAGGAAGCCGGGATGGAAGACCGGCAGGCCGTGACGATAACCGTCAGGGAAGAAGCCGTGATGGCAGCCGGGACAATCGGTCCGGACAGACCAGGGACGGCCGCAGCGCAGGAAACCGTGACAATCGTGAAGGAAGCCGGGATAATCGTGAAAGAAGACCTGCTGCAGGACGTGACGGCAGCCGGGACAACCGAGATAGAAGACCGGCAGCCGGCAGAGATGGCAGCCGGGATAACCGATCTCAGGCAGGCCGCGACGGACGTCAGAATCCGGCCAGGGACAGCAGATCCCAGGGCAGCAGGGATGACAACCGTCAGAGGAACCGTGATGGCAGCCGGGACAACCGGTCCGGAGTCAACCGTCAGACCCAGGGAAGAGATAACAGGCAAAACCGTGACAATAGAGGGACGACGGACCGCCGTGGCAGCCGTGACGGGGCCAGAAGAAGCTCTTTTGGCGCGGACGGGGCCATGCCTGTCAAAGAAAGCCGCGGCAGCAGCAGCAACCGCCACGAGATTAACCGGGAGCACAGCCGGGACAATGACCGCCGTAACAGCGGCGAAAACCGTCAGAATAAGAATAGCCGTCGCAAAGACAACCGCCGGAACGATGCAGCGGCCAACAATAATAACAGAAAGCAGAAACAGGGCAAGAAGCCGCAGGCTCAGGCACCCCAGAGGAAGGAAAGTCCCAAGGAGGAGGCAATCCGCAACATTACTCTTCCCAATCCCGTTTCTCTGAAAGAGCTGGCTGAAGCATGTAAGGTGGCTCCCTCTGTCATTATTAAGAAGCTTTTCTTAGCCGGACAGATGGTAACCATCAATACGGAATTCAGCTTTGATGATGCTGCCGAACTGGCTCTGGAATACAACTGCATCGCCGAGGAAGAGATCCAGGTGGATGTCATTGAGGAACTGCTTAAGGAAGAAGAAGAGGATGAGGCCAGCATGGTGAAGAGGCCTCCGGTTGTCTGCGTTATGGGTCATGTTGACCACGGCAAGACTTCTCTTCTGGACAAGATCCGGTCTACCAACGTAACGGCCGGCGAAGCAGGCGGCATCACCCAGCACATCGGTGCTTATGTAGTAACCATCAACGGAGAGAAGATTACCTTCCTGGATACTCCGGGCCATGAAGCGTTTACTTCCATGCGTCTTAGAGGCGCTCAGGCCACGGACATTGCCGTCCTGGTTGTCGCAGCCGATGACGGTGTTATGCCTCAGACGATCGAGGCCATCAACCATGCAAAGGCCGCCGAAGTGGAAGTCATCGTAGCTGTCAATAAGATTGACAAAGAAGGGGCCAATATTGACCGGGTTAAGCAGGAGATGACCGAGTATGGCCTGATCGCAGAAGATTGGGGCGGCGATACGGTATTTGTACCGGTATCCGCCAAGACCGGTGAAGGTATCGATGAGCTTCTTGAAATGATTACCCTCACCGCTGAGGTTATGGAATTAAAGGCCAACCCCAACCGCAAGGCCAGGGGTCTGGTGATCGAAGCCAAGCTGGATAAGGGCCGCGGTCCCGTGGCTACCATTCTGATCCAGAAAGGTACCCTCAGCATCGGTGACAGCATCAGTGTCGGCCATGTATACGGCCATGTCCGGGCCATGATTGACGATAAGGGCAACCGGGTTAAGACAGCCGGACCTTCCACTCCTGTCGAGATTCTGGGCCTTAATGATGTTCCCTTCTCCGGGGAAGTTATGATGTCCTTCGAGAATGAAAAAGAGGCAAGGAACACAGCCGAAGCCTTTATCGCTTACGGCAGGGAAAAAATGCTGGAGGATACCAAAACCAAACTTTCCCTTGATGACCTTTTTGATCAGATCCAGGCAGGAAATATCAAAGAACTGAACCTGGTGGTCAAGGCCGATGTGCAGGGTTCTGTAGAAGCTGTCCGCCAGAGTCTGGTCAAGCTGTCCAACGATGAGGTGAAGATCCAGGTGATCCACGGCGGTGTTGGTGCCATCAACGAGTCCGATGTTACTCTGGCATCCGCATCCAACGCTATCATTATCGGTTTCAATGTACGTCCGGATGCTATGGCTAAGGCTGCCGTAGAGCGGGAAAAGGTAGACATGAGACTTTACCGTGTCATCTATACGGCCATCGAAGATATTGAGGCCGCTATGAAGGGTATGCTGGATCCGGTATATGCCGAGAAGGTTATCGGTCATGTGGAAGTCCGCCAGACCTACAAGGCCTCCGGAGTCGGTACGATCGCCGGAAGCTATGTTCTTGACGGCATGGTTACCAGAGACTCCCAGGCAAGAATCGTCCGGGACGGCATCGTAATCTATGAAGGAAGTCTGGCATCCCTCAAGCGTTTCAAGGACGATGTACGGGAGGTCAAATCCGGATTTGAATGTGGTATTGTTTTCGAGAAATATAATGATATTAAAGAAGGCGACCAGATCGAGTGCTTCGTCATGGAGGAAGTGCCCAGATAAGGTCTCCGGAAAAGGATTCGATATCCTCCGGACCGCAGGGCGGGACGGGAAGGAATCGAGGATCCGAAAGGGTATCGCCGGATATAATCTGGCGTGATAGAGGAGGGCTGTTATGAGAAAAAACAGTGTGAAAAATACGAGAATTAATTCGGAGGTTATGAGAGAACTGAGCCGGATTATCTCCAGAGAAATCAAGGATCCCAGGATCAGCCCTATGACATCCGTAGTATCTGTGGAAGTGGCACCGGATCTTAAGACCTGCAAGGCCTACATCAGCGTCCTTGGAGACCAGGATGCTCAGGCTGATACCCTGGCAGGTCTTCAAAGCGCCCACGGATTTATCAAAAGAGAACTGGCCAGAACCGTGAATTTGCGCAACACGCCCGACATTCGCTTTGTTATGGACCAGTCCATCGAATACGGTGTCAATATGTCCAGAAAAATCGATGAAATCAATGCTCCCCTGCACCAGAGAGAGGAAGAGGCTGATCATAAATGAGGGACGGAAATGGATCGAAGCAAATGAATATGAACCCGGTTTCCTCGGACCGGAAAATGGAAGAGGGAATCAGATTCCTGGGAGTCCGCTCTTTTAAAGAGGGAAAGAAAAAGATCGACCTTCAGATTCGCAAGGCTGATACCATCGCCATATCCGGCCATATGACTCCGGATGGAGACTGCATCGGATCCTGCCTTGGTCTTTATAATTATATAGCCGATAATTATCCGGACAAGAAGGTGGATATTTACCTGGAGCCCATCCCCTCCAAGTTCTCTTTCTTAAGATATTCTGACCGGATCCGGCAGAAGAAAGAGAAAAACAGAATCTATGACCTTTATTTTTCCATGGACTGTTCCGATCCGGAAAGATTGCGGGATTTCCGCCCCTGGTTTGAAGAAGCTTCCTTCCGGATCTGCATAGACCATCACATGACCAATCAGGGATTTGGCGATATAGCCATTGTATGCCCGGGCGCCTCATCGGCTTCTGAAGTCCTCTGGGATCTGCTGGATCCCGACAAGGTTTCCAGGGAGTGTGCTGAGGCCGTCTATACCGGACTTGTACACGATACCGGCGTTTTCCGCCACAGCAACACCACCGGCAAGGTGATGCGGATCGCCGGGGCCCTGATCGACAAAGGGGTCCATTCGGAAAAGATTATCAATGAGACCTTCTATGAGAAGACCTACCGGCAGAATCTGGTTCTGGGGCGGGCTCTGCTTGAAAGCATCCTGATCCTTGACCGGCGCATGATCTTCTCTGTATTTACCAGGAAAGACTTTGAATTCTATCGGGTCGATAAGGAGGATCTGGAGGGAATCGTGGCCCAGCTCATGTTGACGGAAGGGGTGGAGGTTGCCCTTTTCCTCTATCAGCTGGAAGATCGATCCTTTAAGGTCAGTCTCCGATCCACAGACCGGGTCGATGTCAGCAGGATCGCTTCGGTCTATGGCGGAGGGGGCCATAAGAAAGCAGCCGGATGTACCGCTCCCGGCAGCGCCAGAGATATTGTGATGAGTATCGCTTCCTACGTGGAGGACCAGTTAAAATGATCCTGAACGGCATCATCAATGTACATAAAGAAGCCGGCTACACATCCCATGATGTCGTAGCCAGACTCCGGGGGATCCTCCGCCAGAAGAAGATCGGCCATACAGGCACTCTGGATCCGGATGCTGTCGGAGTCCTCCCGGTCTGCCTGGGCCGGGCCACCAAGGCTTGCAGTTTTCTGGAGCAGGATGACAAGACTTATCAGGCCGGGCTCCTGCTGGGGCTCACGACGGATACCGAAGATATCAGCGGGCAGGTTCTGGACCGCGGTATTGTAACGGTGACAGAAGAAGAGATCCGGGAGATAATCATGAGCTTCCTTGGGAGCTATGACCAGATACCGCCTATGTATTCCGCCAAGAAGATTGGAGGTAAAAAGCTCTATGAGCTGGCCAGACAGGGCCTTACCGTGGAGAGGAAACCTTCCCGGGTAGTTATCAAGGATATCTCCATTCAGGAGGTCTGCCTGCCGCGGGTCCATTTTACCGTAACCTGCTCCAAGGGCACCTACATAAGGAGCCTTTGCAGGGATATTGGGGAGAAAGCAGGCTGCGGAGCCTGCATGGAGTCTCTGGTTAGGACCAGGGTGGGACGATTCTCTCTGGATCAGGCAAGGACTTTATCTGAGATTGAAACTCTCCGGGACCAGGGAAAGCTGGAGAAGATCATCCTCCCTGTTGACCAGGTATTTGAGGACCGGCCCCGGGGCACCGCTTTGAAGGAGGCAGAAAAACTGCTCTACAATGGGAATCCCCTTCCCATGCGTCTCTGCCATTTTCCAGATGGTGACTTTCCGGTGGATGAAGAGAAGAGCCAGGTTCGGATCTACGATCAGGCCGGTTCCTTTATCGGCATTTACAAGGTTCAAGCCATGGAGAATTACCTGAAACCTTTAAAGATCTTTTACACGTCATAGGCATAATGTAAAGATTGAAAATAATCACGGATCGCTTCGCTTAAAGACAGCTCCCACGATCCGGTGCCATATAAAGAGGAAACTATTATGCAGCATATTACAAGTGAAGATATCCATCTGACCCATACGGCGGTGGCCCTGGGCAAGTTTGAAGGCCTTCACCTGGGTCACCAGCTCCTGATCGACCATATTCTGAAGCTGAAGAAATTCCATTATCGGAGTGTTGTCTTTACATTTGACCGGCCTCCGGGAAGCCTCTTCGGGCATGATAACCCGAAGGGCCAGCTCTATACGAGAGAAGAACGTCGTTCTCTCCTTGAGAAAATGGGGATTGATACCCTGATTGAGTATCCATTTACCAAGGAATTTGCCGCCATGTCGCCGGAGCACTTTGTCCGCAGGATCCTTATCGGCAAAATCGGCGCCCGCAAGATTATTGTGGGGACGGATTTCCGCTTTGGGCGCGGCAGGGCCGGCAGCGTGGATACTCTTCGATACCTGGCCGAAGATTGCGATTACGATCTGATTGTGGTAGACAAGCTCAAGAAGGACGGGGAGGATATCAGCAGCACCAGGGTGAAGGAGGCATTGGACCAAGCCGACATGGAAGAAGCCGCCGCCCTTTTGGGCCGGCCCTACAGTATTGCCGGAAAAGTGATCTCCGGCAAGGAACTGGGGAGAAAACTCCAGGTTCCCACAGCCAATTTCTCTTTAGATAAGGACAAGTGCCTTCTGCCCCGAGGAGTATATATTTCGTCAGCGGACCTCGATGGACAAAGAGTCTTTGGTGTCACCAACATCGGTGTCCGGCCTACGGTTGACCATACCGATATCGCAAATGTTGAGACACATTTCCTGGATTATGAGGGTGATCTCTATGATCAGGTGATTGAACTGAATCTTCATCATTTTGTTCGTCCTGAGCAGAGATTTGATTCCCTTGACCAGTTAAAGGCCCGGATTGATATGGATATAGCTTGTGCCAGGGAGTATGAGAAATAGCTTTGCCATCATTTTCCTTTGCATAAAGACGCAATTATTTTCTGAGCAAGAATATCATAAATGAATTTTTTTTATATATTTACCATAAATGTGTTATAATAACCCCATAAGGATCAAACAGACCGGGGAATAGACCTGGGGACTGATAATCCGGAATTATGTGCACAAAAGCAGCGGACCGGAGAGGGGGGACACTATGAATACCATCATCACAATTGGCAGACAGTACGGCAGCGGCGGTAAGGAGATCGGAAAAAAACTCTCCGAGCATTATGGTATACCATTTTATGACAAGGAACTGCTGAAGATCGCAGCAAAGGAGAGTGGAATCTGCGAGGAGATGTTTGAGAGCTTTGACGAGAAGCCCACCACCAGTTTTCTTTATTCTCTTGTCATGGATCCCTATGCTCTGGGATACAATGCGGCTTCATTTGATATGCCATTAAACCAGAAGGTATTTCTTGCATCTTTTGATGCCATCAAGAAAGTAGCGGACGAAGGTCCCTGCATCATTGTAGGGCGGTGCGCAGATTATGCGCTCAGGGATTATGATCATTGCCTGAATGTCTTTGTCCACGCATCGATGGACTTTAAAAAGCAGAGGATTCATGACCAGTATGATATCCCCATGGACAAGGTGGAAGAGACCTCGATCAAGATGGATAAGCAGCGTTCCGGTTATTATAATTATTATACCTCCAGGAAATGGGGTGACCTTCGGAACTATCATCTGAGCATTGATACCGGCTTCTTCGGTATTGATGGCGCAGTGGACCTTATCATCCGGGCAGTAGAATCATCTGCAAAATAGATTCATATTAAGTTATTTCTTTCATGTTTGAGCTGCCGTCCAAACGGCAGCTCTCTTATATTAGGCAAGGAAAAGAAGAGGTCCTCTTGTTTTTGTCTTTATTAATAGATATACTGTAAGAAATGATAATAAAATACTGCCAGGATTGCAGGAAAGTAATATACGGAACAATCCGTATGAATTAAGTGAGGGTGCTTAGAATCCTCAACCAATGTTACAATTCACGGAAAACCTGCATCATAATGGTTGACGGAGCCGTGAATCGTATCAATATGACAAATGTTTTTGCTGGGGGTTAGTGTTAATATGCAGACAAAGATACAGAAGTTCAAGAAAGTTCTTGTGGCCAATCGGGGAGAGGTAGCCATCCGGGTGATCCGGGCCCTTTCCGAGCTCAATATAGGGTCGATCGCAGTCTATTCCAAAGAAGACCGCTATGCCCTTTTCCGTGAAAAGGCTGACGAGTCTTATATGCTGAATCCGGACAAAGGCCCGGTGGATGCCTATCTGGATATTCCGACCATCATAAGAATCGCCAAAGAAAAGGGGGCTGATGCCATCCATCCCGGATATGGCTTCCTGTCGGAGAATCCTTATTTCGTCCAGGCCTGTGAGGATAACGGCATCGTATTCATCGGGCCCAACCTGCAGGCCATGAAGATCCTGGGCGATAAGATATCCGCCAAACAGGCGGCTCAGGAGGCGAGGGTTCCCATATTGCCGGGCAACGATTATGCTATTAAAGACGCCAAAACTGCCATGGAGGTGGCGGATGAGATCGGTTATCCGGTTATGCTTAAGGCCGCCAATGGCGGCGGAGGCAGAGGCATGCGGATCGTGGAATCCCGGGAAGAGATGGAAGAGG
>CAMOVS010000030.1 GCA_946627575.1 uncultured Lachnospiraceae bacterium | reverse complement strand
AGAATCTTATTCTTAGACAGATTGATCAGGGCGATCAGAGCACCCAGGATGCTGATGGCGGAAAAGAGATATCCGCAATAAGTGGACAATCTTAATGGAACTACCGAATAGCCCATAATATTGGAATAGAGCTGAACCAGCTTGCTGAAGGTGTAGCCGGATTCCCCCACTTCCCGCTCAAAGTGCTCGATGGGGATACAGCTGATATTGCGGGTGGTCCGGAGAAAGAGTCCCTGCAGATGGGTGTAGGGGCTCTGGTACTGGATCACGTAATCCCGTACAAAGCGGCGGATCACCCAGTAGCTTGAAGTCCTCATATCTTTGGGTTTGCCGATCAGGATCCGGACGGTCAGGTAGTTCAGGTAACTGCCCAGATTGCGGAATCCTGAGTGTTTTTTCTTGGGATAGTAACCATAGACGATATCATAGCCCTTATCGATCTCTTCCAGCAAAAAATGAAGCTGGGAAGGGTGGGTCTGCATGTCGTCGTCCATAGCAATGATATAATCCCCTTCTACGTAATTGAGACCGGCCATGACCGCATTATGTTGTCCCGAATTCTTGGCCAGGGAGATTACTTTTACATAAGGATAGTCCCGGGCCAGGCCGGTAAGAGTCTCTAAGGTGGCACCGTCATCCGGTGACCGGTCATCCACAAGGACGAATTCAAAAGGTGTCCTGCCAAGTCTGGTCAGCTCCGCGGATGTCATTTCAACAACCTTGCGGATGGTAGCTGATGATTTATAGCAGGGTATCACTACAGAGTATAACAAAGGGATACCTCCTGGTCATGCTGCAGGCGGATGTAAAGGTTTTGTTAACGCCAAAGCTCATCCGGGGATCTGCAGCAGGATTGTCATTATTTTTAGTTATGATAAAAGTCAATAATAGCCTGGCAGACTTTGTCCACGTCATCTGTGCTAAGGCCATAATACATGGGAAGGCGGACCAGACGCTCACTTTCCCTGGTCGTGTATCTGTCCTCTCCGTGGAAAACGCCATAGCGCTGACCGGCCGGGGCTCCGTGGAGGGGAATATAGTGGAAGACCGTGTAGATTCCCTCTTCTTTCAGGTGGGAAATCAGCTTCGAACGGACATCCAGGTCGGCCGCCTTAATATAGAACATATGGGCATTGTGACTGCATTCTTCCGGAACGTAGGGAAGGTCGATATAACCCTTTTCCTTCAGAGGAAGGAGCTGGTCGTAATAGCGGTTCCAGGAGGCCATCCGGTCCTCGTTGATCTGGTCTGCCATCTCCAGCTGAGCCCAAAGGTAGGCGGCGTTCATGTCGCTGGGAAGATAGGAGGACCCTGCCTCTACCCAGGTATATTTGTCGATCTCACCCCGGAAGAATTTGCTCCGGTTGGTTCCCTTTTCCCGGATGATCTCAGCCAGCTCTTTATGGCTGGGATCCCGGATGAGCAGGGCGCCTCCTTCTCCCATGCTGTAGTTCTTGGTCTCATGGAAAGAAAAACAACCGTAATCGCCGATGGAACCGAGAGCTTTGCCTTTGTAGGAGGCCATGACGCCCTGGGCCGCGTCTTCGATAACCAGAAGTCCGTGACGCTTGGCTATGTCCAAAATTGTATCCATCTCACAGGCTACTCCGGCATAGTGGACGGGGACGATAGCCCGGGTTCTTTCCGTGATGGCGTCTTCGATCAGGGTCTCATCGATATTCATGGTATCCGGACGGATATCCACGAACACGGCTTTGGCCCCCCTGAGGACGAAGGCGTCTGCTGTCGATACAAAAGTATAGGAGGGCATGATGACTTCGTCACCGGGCTTGATATCCGCCAGCAGGGCGGCCATCTCGGTGGCATGGGTACAGGAGGTGGTAAGGAGGGCAGCTGCTGTACCGGTTCTTTCTTCGATCCATTGGCTGCACTTTTTGGTGAACTCTCCGTCCCCGCTGATCTTATTGTTTTTAATGGCCTTGGTCATATATTCTAATTCCTTGCCTGTAAAAGGCGGGATGTTGAATTTGATCATAGTTGGTCCCTCTTTTCTATTCATTATTATGATACTCATATCAGTATACCCTAATCTTTCCTCCGGGGCAACAACAACATCCATCACTTATAAGGCACTTTGCGGGATGTGTCTGGTTCAGGAGACGGAAGAAGTTATCTCATGGCGTTAAATAAAATTATCACTTTTCGAAAGAATGCGTAATATAATTAATAATTTCGACAGAAATTTATTGACCTTTTCGAAAGATTCCGCTATAATGATGTAACAATCAAAGCCGAAATTGTGCAGAAAAGGCTTTTGGGCCAGCTTTATGATGTCCAGACTACAAATTGTGTTAAAGATTTGTAACAGAAGTATTTCTTTTTTGCCGGCTTTGAAGACAGATTTGGAAATGACAGCTGATGTACAGGTTCTGATTATTCAGATTTTAGTTTAACAGGGAGAATCTTTCTTGCATCAGGGAGGATGCCCCGGTTATAGCGGAGGTATATGAGGATATGGAACAGGGCAGAAGAACATGGCTGACAAGTATTATTTTATTATTTCTTCTTTTAGCGATGCTGTTATTCGCAGGAGATGTTGTGTTCGCAGCGGATCAAAGTACCGCTTCCGGGCCGGCAGAACTGTCCGGACTGAAGAAGACTCCATATATAAAGGGAGGAACTACACTGGTTCTGCGCTTTGCAGATTTCTATTCCGGCGGATACAATTATAGCGTAGTGAACAACAAAACAGGGGAAAAGACCACGGGTAGTCTCCGCTCTAAAAAAGGAGTCCTGATGGTAAACCTGAAAAGAAGGGGCATGCTCCAGGCCAATACCGGCTATACCATGGAGATTGCCGCCAAGGACGGAAGCGCCAAGGTTACTACAAGGTACTTCACAGCCAAAGCGCTGAAAGATATAACAATTACTCAAAATGCAGACCATAGTTTAGCTTACAGCTGGGTAGTCTCGAATAAAAAAGCCTACACAGGTTTCCTGGCCATGGCCTCCAGGAAAAAAGATCCTGTTCAGCCGGAGATTCATGAATTTGCAGCCGGCGGTTATCGCAAGATCAGCGCATCCGGATTATCAGAAGGACAATGGTACGTATCCGGAGTTGCCTACCGGACGGTCGGCGGCTATAGGTATTATGGCGAAAGAGTCATCAAGAAGATTAATTATCAGAAATCAGCCAGCAAGGTTAAGGTGAGCGGACTTCAGGCAGCAAAAGGTTCCCACAGCGCACAGCTTTCCTGGAATGCAGCATCGGGAGCTTCCTGGTACATCGTTTATGTGAAGCCGGAAGGCGGCAGCTTTACACAGGCCGCTAACCATGTAAAAAATACATCCTATAAGGTAACCGGCCTCAAGTCCAAAACGAAATATTCCTTTGCGGTACGTCCGGTTGAAACCAGAGGCAATCTGGTTAGAATCGGAGCCCTGTCCAATGAGGACAGCGTGAAGACGCCCAAAGCTTCTGCAGATGTTAAAAAGATCAGTGCGGTATTTAACTCCAAAGACGAGCTTTCGGTCAAGTGGAAGAAAGTGAAAGGAGCCGAGGCCTACAAGGTCTATTACCGTAAGGCCGGTCAGGGAAAATATACGGCTCTTGGCAAGACCGGCAAACTGATTTACAGTCTGAAAGATCTGGACAAGAACACGACCTACGATATCGTGGTTTATACGCTCTCCAAGGACCAGGGAAAGACCTGGCAGTCGCCAAGCGGCTCCAATGTGCTGACCCTTAAGCCTTCGGAGTACATAAAGAAAAACTATACCCGCCTTCTGGCAACCAAGGTCAGAACCATCGGCTACCACAAATGGGGATGTGAATATACTACCAAGAAATACAGCAAGGAAGTCAAGCTGGCTTACGTAAACTATAAGAAGTTCTCCAGCAAGACCAAGTATCTGATCTGGGTCAGCCATTACACGCAGCAGGCAACCATCTTCAAAGGCAGTCAGGGCAACTGGAAGATTATCCGGTCCTTTACCGTAGGAACCGGAAAAGCCAGCTCCCACTCCCCAAGAGGAATCTTTAAGATCTTCCGCAAGGAAAGCGGCTGGTACTATAATTATACCAAAGAGCTCTATATATCCCATTATGCGGGAAGGAACTCCTTCCACACCCGCCCCCTCTACAATGGAGGCGGCGTTGCCACCTCGACCATCGGAAGACCCTGTTCCCATGGATGTGTCCGCTGCTACAATGAAGATGCAAGATACATCTACAAGAACATTCCCATCGGGACTACAGTAGTATCCTACTAAGGATAATGGGGACGGTTCAGCCTTATCCACAGATGCGAATGCAGGAAGGTGGATAACAGACAACAGGTTTAAAAATACTTCGAATATAGAGTATGCAGGCAGCAAGCACTTGAGGTGCCGGCTGCCTGCATACTCTTTTTTCTATTTATTTTGTTAACTTCTTACGAAGGTGGTTCCCTATGATGATGAGGATGAAAAGCAGGATGCCGGCTCCGCTGATGATGAAGCCCAGGCGGATGCCGGGGATCTGGTAGACCATACGGATCTTGTGGCTTCCTTTTGTCAGGGCCAGCCCCATGTACTGGTAATTGACCTGGCTTATGTTTGCTTTTTTTCCGTCGACATAGGCGGTCCAGCCGCTCTGGTAGGGAAGAGAGATGACCAGAACCTTGTTTTTGCTCAAAGTTATGTCCCCGCTTAGTTCGTTGCCTTTCTGGCGGACATGGGTCAGGGATTCTGCTTTTAAGGCTTCTACTCTGTCCTTGTAGCCGGCCATGGGCAGACTGCAGATCCGGAAGGAGTCGATCTTAAGCTGTCCCTCGTCTTCGAAGTAAAGGAAGCACTTTTTGATGGCGTCCTTATGGTAGCCCAGATTGTAGACATATTCCTGCTGGCCGGTGGAATAGTTATCCAGACGGAAGCGGGCAGAGTAGTTGACTCCCGCTGCCTTGCATTGGGTATTGATCTCGATTTCCCTGGAGTCATCCACGGGCACTACGTCTCCCCGGATGACCAGGTAGGTCTCCGAATCAGGCAAGGCGTCGAAGCTGAAGGTCAGCCTGGCGTCTTCGATATCTTCTATGGTCAGGAGTCCTTCTTTTTCATCCCAGGTCATGCCGGACGAAACCTTCATATCCTGGATGGGAACTTCTTTGGTGGTAATCGATGCGGTCAGGTCTTCCAGTTTCGCCTTTGGGACAAGGCCATCAGCGGCAGCCTGCCCGGAAGCTTGGCCGGCAGTCTCCGCAGAAGTCTGGCCAGCTGTCGTGCCCTCCGATCCTGTTATCATGGCCATATCCTGGTCTGCAGTGATGGCTGCCTGCATGGTCAGTTCCTGTTTTGTCAGGGCGTCCAGATCCTCCACTTCGGAGGCAGCGACAACCTGGTCATAACAATAGCCGGCCGGGAGGGCGTATTCATTTTCATAGATCTCATAGGTGCTGGTGGGGGATTCCTTTTCCAGGACCTTGTGGTAACCGTAGGGCAGGGTTGCTTTGGAGGAGGCTTCCTTGCCCAGGTAGCGGACGCTGGCCAGCTCATTCATGTAGGTTCTGAAGTTGTAATCGTAGACGGTGACAATATTCCAGGCATTGCTGCCCATTTCCCGGTTGTAGTTTACGATGCTGCCGGGCAGGGTGCTGGTGAAAGTAGAGACACTCTTGTAGGGGACAACCATGCTGGAATTCCGGGTCAGGGAGGTGTTGCGGAGGTTGTCACTCCTGAAGAAGTCTTTGTCATCGTATCCGGGTACTTCTTTCAGGTGCTTTAAGGCGGTGGCCTTAAGATAAGAATCGGCCTTTCCTGCCGGTACGTAGGTCTCAAGATGAGATCCACCCGTATCGGTTCCCACCCGGGTGATAAAGAAGTTTCCGTTCATGACTACAGTAAAAAGAATAAAGGCAAATAAGATCATCCTGGCTGTTCGGACTTTCATCCTTTCCCTTTCCAGATTGAGGAAAAGGATCAGTGTTATGGTGAAGGCCAGGAGGGCCAGGGAACCCTGAATGCCGGTTGTATGGAACTTAAGTCCCAGGCACATGAGAAGGCCGTAACCGCCGGCAAGGCCTGTCATGATCCGGATTTCCTTCCTGGTCAGCCTGGTCAGCCGGTCCAGATTGAGAGCCAGGATGATAGCCAGAACTGCCGTAAAGATATAGGCCCATCGGTTGGTTACGCTGCTGAAACCACTCATGATGTACCCAAAGATGGGGAAGATACAAAAGATGACGCATACGATAAAAGAGTAACGCAGCTCGGGCCGGTTCTTTCGGCAGAAGAGGAGAACCAGGGCAAAGAGAACGGCAGGTACCATGCCGATTCTCAGCCATTGACCGGGTCCGAAGTCTACGGAGGTCAAGGCGGCTGCGATATCGATCAGCCATTCTGATCGGTAGAACAAGGTGTTGTTGGTGATCAGGGAGCTGACCGCTGATCCCCCGCTTCTGGAAGAACCCAGGTAGCCTCCGAAGGAGGTAACCAGGGAGATGAAAGCGATGGAGGCTCCCAGCATATAGCTCCCGGTTATAATCAGGCCCCGGTCAAAGAAGGTCCGCAGACTGCGGTATTCTTTGGTCAGGAGGATCCTGAGTATAAAATAGATGCCGATGGCGATGGTGTTCATGTAGAGGAAATAATAGGAGCAGAAGAGGGAAACTGCCACAAGAATCGTCATAAGAAACCATTTTCTGTGGCGGATCAACCGCTCCATGGCCACCACGATCAGGGGAAAGAGAATCAGAGGGGTAATAAACTGACTGTGTCTGGTCCCTGCGAAGATGGCATAGCCCGAATATATGTAGGCGAAACTTCCGACTGCCGCCATTCTCCAGCTTTTTCTGAGGTAGAGAATGAGGCAGGACATGGCGGCGCCTGCCATGAAATAACGGAGGATCACGGCCAGGTTGTAGGTCCATTCGATGTGGCGGATGCCGGTGACCATATAGAGCCAGTAAACCGGGTCGAAGCTGAAGGTCATGGGACTTCCCAGGCCCACGCCGAAATCATATTGCTTGAAATCAGTACTCCCGTGAAGCAAAGAGGAGATAACCCCCGGCATGTCTTTGACAAAGCGGTAGGCTTTGGGAACGTACTGGCCCAGACCGTCAGACTCCCAGATGAGGGAATAACCTCCGTTAATATAAGGTACAAAGATCAGAAAGCTGATCAGGACAAAGAGGCATGCATAGAATACATAGTACCAGGCTATATAAGACCGGCTTCCGGGTACAATTTTCTTCCTTTCCCTGGTCCATACGTCATACAAAGGATGGAAGATTCTGAGAAAGATTCCCTCCAGGAAAATATATACCGGCCGGAGAAGGTTCAGGATGAAGACAGCGAACAGAGCGGCACCCGTGCCCAGCAGAACCTGGCCGGTCTGCTGCAGAAGACCGACGGCCAGGAAGAAAGCGCCTGCCGCCAGGAGACAAACTGCCATGATCCAATCCTTTTTGGTAAGGATACTGTTTTTCTTGCCTGTGCCCTTATCACCAGAAACCGTGCTGCCTTCAGGATCCCCGGCGGACGATGTCTCTGCAGACTTCCTTCTGTTTTTTTCGTCCATGCCGGCAAAGAAGGCAATCAGATAAAAGAAAAAGGGAACGGCTCCGGCCGTGTCGGATCCGATGATGATCCCGAAAAGGCCGTATCCGACCAGGCGGCCGGGAAGAAGTGTCATAAGCAAACCGACAGCGCACAGGGCTATTCTCCATCCCGGGCTGTCGCAGATGGCCCTGAGCCGGTCTTCGAAGAGGGCAAAAGACAGGAGGACGAAGGCAATGGTAAGAAAGATGCCGCCGGAAGCCGGAATCAGGATGGCAAAGAGGATATTCTTGATGGTTTTAAAGCACTCTTCCCCGTAGGCGAAGACATGGAGCGCTATCCCTATGAGGGCATAATAAATGTAAGAAAGAGCGGCATAGCCCAGATAGGCAGACCTGCGCTGCTTGGGAGACCGGTGCTGTCCTGCAATCGCAGATACAAGCCAGCCAAGGGCAAAGAAAAGACCCGGCGCACAGACAGCGGAAACTGCCTGATAGGCAAGGACAACCGTTCTGTGTTCATCCCATACATTGTAGGCCAGGAAGAAAACCATATAGAGCCCGTAGAAAGCAAGGATCATTTCCCGGAAAAAGACATCGGTATCTGCAATCAGGGTCAGAAAAGACCCATAGCGGCGCTTTGCCGACTTCACTGTATTTGTATCCATGAACAGACCTCCTGACTCATGAAAACGTCAAAAGCTGTCGCAAAAAGCTTCAGAATGACAGCCCCCATGCCCGGTGAGCATAGAGGACTCTCCTGCTTTCTACGACAGCTTCATGTTTAAAGGTAACGGAACAATTCTTTTGCTTCGTCTTTTTTTGCGGTATCCTTCACATCAAGAATCTCAGCCTTGACGATGCGGTTGCCAAATTGGATCTCCAGCACATCGCCTTCTTTTACATTCTGGCTGGCCTTGGCAACTTTACCGTTCACCAGGACCCTGCCTGCATTACATGCTTCGTTGGCTACGGTTCTTCTCTTGATGATGCGAGACACCTTCAGGTATTTATCCAGACGCATAAAGGATCTCCTGGCCGGAAGCCGGTGATTAGTTGTTCACTTTTTCCTTCAGGGATTTCATGGGCTTAAACTTGGGAGCCTTGGAAGCAGGAATCTGGATGGTCTCTTTGGTTCTGGGGTTGATACCCTCGCGGGCTGCTCTCTCTACGACTTCAAATGTACCAAATCCTGCCAGCTGAACTTTCTCGCCCTTGCTGAGCTCATCACCAACCACGTCAATAAAAGCCTTCAGAGCTGCTTCTGCATCTTTCTTGGTTAACTCAGTATTATTTGCAATTGCTGTTACTAATTCTGTTTTATTCATAGATCATAACCTCCTGAAATAATTGCTATATGCCAAAAAACCGCATAAATACGTGGTACTCATCATAGTTATAACGGTTTCGGATATGTTTGTCAAGGAGATTCGTGAAACATAACGGCTACATCAGATGAAATGTGACTCTCCTCTATAGGGGGGAGTCACATTTCATCTGATGTAGCCTCCGGCGGATCGCAGAGTTGCGCAATGGAAGGCAGCTAAAGCTGCTGCGCAACTCGCGCGGAATCGTCAAGACGATTCC
>CAMOVS010000029.1 GCA_946627575.1 uncultured Lachnospiraceae bacterium | reverse complement strand
TTGGAACTGATATGGGACGTCATCAGCATCTCTCCGTTGGTCATCTCCGCATCCTTGCTGATGTAAACCACATCTATAGCGCCGTCCTTGCGGATCTTTTCGCTGTTTCCCTTAACGACACAGGTGTCCTCCGACACTTCAGCCCTGGCGCTGACATTGCTGTTGTCATCCACGATCGGACGAACTTTGGCGTAATTTCTTCCGGTCTCGATCACGATGCCTACAAGGCCTTCATCGGCGATGACATTCATATCGACTTTAATTCCGTCGGCAGATCCCTTATTGATGATAAAGGTTTCATACCAGTTACCGCCGCCGCGGCTGATCACTCTGGCGCCCACCTTCTTGTAATCCTTGTACTCGGAATCCAGCTCATAGAGCTTCTGCAGCTTCTCCAGCTCATCCTGGCCGGAAGCCAGGCTCTGGTTCTTCTCCGTGAGCTCTTTCACCTTCTCCTTAAGTCGTTCATTTTCCTCCGACAGCTCATGCATGGTTCTGAAATTGCCCAGCTTGTCCCCAAAGAAGCTGCCTACCCGGTTAATCCCGCTCTGCATAGGCACGATCACCATACCGGTCACATAGGCAAAGGGTCTGGTCAGCTTTGAAAACAGGGCGCTTACCGTCAGGAGAAGCATGCAGACCACCGTCAGTATTATCAAAAGTATTCTCGGCGAAATCTCAAAACGATGTCGACTGTTCATAGGCTGTCCTCAACTATTGGTAACTGGACTCCTGCAAAGCATTCGCCAGTCTCTCGTAGGCCGGGTTCTCCATAATCATGCCCAGTCCCTTCACAACGGTCAGCTCCGGCTCATCCATTTTCATAATCTTCAGGCCGGTTTCCTGCTGGATCAGCTGATCCAGATTCTTTACGTAGGAGGATGCGCCTGTGACGCAGACTCCGTCATGCATAATATCCATAGACAGTTCCGGCGGCGTCTTCTCCAGGATGAACTTTACGGCATCCACGATGGAGGACATGCTTTCCTCCATAGCCTCAAAGATCAGGTGGTTGGTTACCGTGACCCTGTTAGGAAGGCCGGTGATCAGGTTCCGTCCCATGACATCGGCTGTCCGCTCTTCGTCCTCCTTAATGCCGGTGGCAAGCTGCACCTTAAGCCTTTCAGCACTCTTCATGCCGATGACCAGATTGTGCTTCTTCTTTACCGCCTGCTGGATGGCCTCGTCAAATTTGGTCCCTCCCACCTTGAGAAGGCGGCTCTGAACGATACCTCCCAGGCTGATCAGGCTGATCTCGGTGGTATCGGATCCAATATTTACAATCAGGCGGCCGGTGGCATCCATCACATCCAGTCCGGCACCGAGGGCATCCGCGATGGGCTTATCCACCAGATGAACCTTCTTGGTTCTTAGGGAAGAGCTGGCGATCAGGTCATAGAAGGCTCTCTTCTCCACCTCGGTCACATCCGACGGTACCGCGATATAGAATTCGGAATTGCTGTTCACGGATAAAGACTCCAGACCGTTCATAACATTTCTGGCCCGGCGCCCGCCCTTGAAAATGATCTCGATCATGGTCTGCATAGCCGTAAAATCCGCTATGACACCATAGACGATGGGCTGTTTAACCTGGATATTCTTCGGCGCCTTCTCATACATGGAATACGCTTCATCACCAATAGCCAGGGCTTCCTTCTTATTCACGATAGCGATCATATTCTTCTGATGGAATACCACACCGGTCTCCTTCTGATAGATCTTGATCGAATTGGTTCCCATATCGATACCATATATTCTCTCGGACATGTGATGATGTCTCCTTTCCTTTATCGTCCTGTACAAATCTCCCTCTTAAAACTTAGGGGCCCCCCTTCCTCTGCACGGTCCTGCCGGCAGAATACCCCTGCCTGTATCTCTTCTTCTTTTAGTGCCTGCCTTAAATAATCCCCCTCTCCCGGAAGCTCACATAAGAATGGTCTCCGATCACGATATGGTCGGACAAGGGGATCCCCACCAGGTCTCCGGCTTCCTGAATCCTTCGCGTAAGCAAAATATCCTCCTTACTGGGTTCAGGGTCTCCGGACGGATGATTGTGCATCAAAATAATATAGACTGCGCCATCACGAAGCGCAGCCAGAAAAATATCTTTGACCGAAACATAGGCTTCCGTTGACGACCCGGTGGATATGACCACATCCCGGATCAACCGGTAACGATTATTCAGTACCAGCAGCATCACCTTCTCAGTCTCCAGATGCCGAAGCTCATCCATATAGTAATCAGCAATCCTTTCCGGATCACTAAAATCCGGCATCCGGTCTTTTGCTGCCCTGCTAAGACGCTTGGACAGCTCAACCAGGCACAATAATTCGATGGCCTTCACCTTCCCGATCCCGGGTATCTCAAGAAGACTTCTGTAGTCAAGATGGTGGAGACCGGCAAGCCCCTTGTAGGCCGGGTGCTTGTCCAACAGCAGGCAGGCCAGGTCCAGGGCAGAACACTGTCTGGTTCCATTCCTCAGGATAACGGCAAGCAGTTCACCATCCGTCAGGCTCTGGGCTCCTCCTGCCAGGCACTTCTCGTAAGGTCTTTCCGAAATCGGACGTTCTTTCATCCTAAAAGCTTTTCTATCCATATACCTCCCATTCTTCTCCCGCTGAAAGGAAGGCAGACGGCGCCCGTAATGCTTACTGTTCACGGCCTGTCATCCATCCGGTCCCATACCATACCTGCATGGACGTACGGGCATCTGGGGCATATTCTGATAGACCGTCCATAGTAAGCTTTGATGACAGAATATCACCCGTTATTTTAACACAGCTTTTTGCTTTTGTACACACAGAGTTATGATTGATCGTTGATCAAAACATGACAGCAGGAGAGTGATGTCTGCAGATAAGCATCCATCTCCCTATGAACATGCAGGGAACCCTATCCGGGCAAACGGAATCCGGCCTCGCAGAGCTTCTGCAGGGACATCATAATGCCGAACCTGGCATGCTCCCAGGTCAGTCCACCCTGAAAATATACGGCATAGGGCTCTCTCATGGGACCATCCGCTGACAACTCAATCGAAGATCCGGAGACAAAAGCCCCTGCAGCCATAATAACCTGGTCATCATAGCCCGGCATATCCCAGGGCTCCGGACTGACGAAGCTGTCCACGGGAGCCGCTGCCTGGATACCCCGGCAGAAAGCTTTCAGGTATTCCGGCTTCTTAAGAAGAACCGACTGGATAATGTCATGGCGGCTTTCCTTTCCGTCCGGTATGGTCTTAAATCCCAGACCCTCATAGACATTGGCTGCAAAGATGGCTCCCTTGAGCGCTCCCTTCACCACCGAAGGGGCAAGAAATAATCCCTGCAGCATAGATGAAGTCACGCCAAGGCTTGCTCCGACCTCCCGGCCCAATCCCGGGGAAGTCAGGCGAACTGCCGCCCTTTCTATGCATTCTCTGGTCCCGCATAGGTAGCCGCCTATAGGTGCCAGACCCCCTCCCGGATTCTTAATGAGAGATCCAACGACCAGGTCTGCGCCCAGGTCGGACGGTTCCTGAATCTCAACAAATTCGCCATAACAGTTATCCACCATACATAGGGTATCGGGCTTTCTTTCTTTTATAAAGGAAATCAGAGCCCCGATGGCTTCCACCGACAGCGTAGGCCGGGTATCATAGCCCTTGGACCGCTGAATGGTCACCATCCTGGTTTTTTCATTAAGAGCTTTTTCTATTCCTTCCCAGTCAAAAGAGCCATCGGCAAGCAGGTCCACCTGCCGGTAGCTGATCCCGAACTCGGCCAGGGACCCGACAGACGGTCGGATGCCAATGACCTCCTCCAGGGTGTCATAGGGCTTGCCCACCGGAGAAAGGAGCTCATCTCCCGGTCTCAGCTGGCTGGACAGGGCCAGAGCCAGCGCGTGGGTTCCGCAGGTAATCTGAGGTCTGACCAGGGCATCCTCCGTCCCGAAGACGTCGGCATAGATGGCTTCCAGGGTCTCCCGACCAAGGTCATTGTAGCCGTATCCGGTAGTCGGCGCAAAACAGGCCTCACTCAACCGGTTCTTCTGCATAGCCGCAAGAACCTTCATCTGATTGATCTGGGCAACCCTGTCTATCTCTTCAAAGCGGTCCTTCAGCTTCTCCTCCACGGTGCTGCAATAATTGCAGACCTCCGGGCTCACACCCATTTTTACATAATATTCTCTCAGCAGGGCCTGCCCTGCCGGCAAGCCGGCGTCTTCACGGACTCCGGCATAATTGTCCTTCTTCATAGCTAACATATCCTGTAATAATCTTTTTTAACAACTCTGTTTCTAAATTAATTGCGATGGAAGCACAATATTCTTTTCCGTCAGAGTCTTTCGCATGTACTCCAATATGGCATCCTCATCCCGGTAATCTTCCTTGCGGATGGGAATGGTCTCCTTCTCCCGGCGGAACCAGGTCATCTGCCGCTTGGCAAAGTGCCGCGTGTTCTTTTTAATCCGGTCTGCCGTCTCCTCAAGAGTAGCGCTTCCATCCAGATAATCAAAGAATTCTTTATAACCTATACCCTGCATGGAGGTCAGATCGCGGCCGTAACCCTTTTTATAAAGGGCCGATACTTCTTCTGCCAGGCCTTCCTTCATCATCCGGTCGACCCGGCGGTTGATCCGGTCATAGAGGATTTCACGGTCATGGTAAAGGACAAAACAGGCAAAATTCCAGGGCGATGTTTTCGCCCTCATCTGCCGGTTGTGGTCTGACAGCTTCTGCCCCGTCTCATGGTAGAATTCCAATGCCCGGATTACCCGCTTGACATTGTTGGCATGGACGCCTGCCGCGTACTCCGGATCGCAGACCTTAAGCATGTCATGAAGATATTCCTGTCCCTTTTCACGGCAAAGTTCATTTAACTGAGCCCGGTATTGCCCTCCGGCATCCTGGTCGGAGAATTCCACATCGTAAAGCAGGGCCTGGATATAAAAACCGGTTCCACCGGTAACGATGGGGATATGCCCCCTGGACAGAATATCTTCCGCTGCCTTCATGGCCAGCCTGCGAAAGATCATCACATTAAAGGGCTGGTCAGGATCCATGATGTCGATCAGGTGATGCGGAATTCCCATCATCTGATCCGGCAGGATCTTGGCAGTTCCAATATCCATCCCCCGGTAGACCTGCATGGAATCGGCGCTGATGATCTCCCCTCCGATCGCCTTTGCCAGGCGCAGAGACAGGTCTGTTTTCCCCGCAGCTGTGGGCCCGGTTATGATTACCATAGGTTTACTCATGTCTGAATCCTCTTGAACTTTTTCTCGATCTCATAGCGGGACATGGAAATGATGGTCGGTCTGCCATGAGGGCACTGATAGGGATTATCAAGCTCCATCAGCTGGTCCATGAGAGCATCCATCTCTGCCAGGCTCATCCTGGTATTTCCCTTGACCGCAGCCTTGCAGGCCATAGTGGCCACCCGATCCGTCACATGGTCCATATTCAGCTTGCCGCTAAAATCCTCCATTCCGTCAAAAAGCTCCAGAAAGAAGGCTTTCTCATCCATCCCATAAAGATTAAGCGGGACAGCACGGATCACAACCGCATCCTGACCAAAATCCTCGATGGTAAAGCCGATCCGCTCCAGAGCCTCCCGGCAGCCTGCCAGCTTTTCCTGGTCCCGGACCGACAGGGTCAAGACCATGGGCGGGGCAATCTGCTGCTGAAGAACCTCCCCTTCAGAGATCCGCGTCATCAGTTTTTCATACATAACCTTCTCATGAGCAGCATGCTGGTCAACAAAGAAGAGCTTATCCTCATATTCCATCAGCCAGAAGGTCCCGAAGACCTGACCGATGATCCGATGGCGGGGCCTGGCTTCCATATTCAGTACCGTGTCATCCGCCAAAGTCAGCTGCCGGCCTGTCATCAGCTCTTCCGGAATCAATCCCTTACCGGCCCCTGCCCTATCAGATTGGTTGGATCCTAATTTGGTCTCTGCGGCCAAACCCTCTGCACTTTCCGCCGGCTCTCCGGACTGTCTGCTGTCCTTCTCTTCAGATTTCCCGATCTGATAAAGATCCCTCTCCCGAACGGGCAGCACGGCTCCGGCCATCCGCCGGTCAATATCCCTCCGGATATCATCATCTTTCCCAAGATTGAGCCTTGCGATCCTGGCCTCGACAGCAGCCTTCCGTGACTCCGGGGAAGCTTCCGGAATTGCCCGGACTTCCTGAGTTTCCTGGACTTTCAAAGATCCCTGGCTTCCCGGGACCTTATTCTCTTCTCCCGGGACCTTATTCTCTTCTCCCGCAGCTTGATTCTCTCCTCCGGAAAGCCCCTGCCTGATCCGTTCCTTCTCAAAGGGCTCCGGGCTCCGGTCCAGAACCGGTCTGGTCTTTTTCTCCTTACCCGGGGCCACTTTGGGGATCAGCTCCCGGTTGATGAAGGCCTTTCGAACAGCCTCCTCGACCACATGATAAAGGTCCTCCCCATTGTGGAAGCGCATCTCCATCTTGGCCGGGTGAACATTGACATCCACCAGGAGGGGATCCATGCTGATCATGAGCAGGCAGAAGGGAAATCTGTGCACCATGGCATGGCCCTTGTAGCCGTCCTCGATCCCCTTGGTGATGATCCTGTTTTTTAGATAGCGGCCGTTAACAAAGTAATTCTCATAATTGCGGTTTCCCCGGGATATGACCGGCTTACCGATAAAACCCGTCACCCGGATGCCCCGGTCTTCCTGGTCCACGGGAAGCAGGCTGCCGGCCACCTCCCTTCCATAGATGTGGTAAATGGCATCCTTAAGCTTTCCGTTGCCTGAGGTGGAGATCCGCATCCGGTTCTCATTGATGAACTTGAATGCGATATCCGGATGGCTCAGAGACAGCCTCTGCAGGAAAGCCTCCACATAGCCGGCCTCGGTCATGGAAGACTTGAGAAACTTGCGTCTGGCCGGTGTATTGTAAAAAAGATTGCGTACAATAATGGTCGTCCCCTCCGGGCACCCCACTTCCTCGCAGGTCATTTCCTGGCCGCCTTCAATCAGATAACGAATCCCGGAAATACCCTGGTCGGTCTTGGTCACCATCTCCACCTTGGACACGGCGCTGATGCTGGCCAGCGCCTCACCCCGGAACCCCAGAGTGCCCACGGTAGCCAGGTCGCTGGCCTGGTCAATCTTGCTGGTCGCATGAGGGAGAAAAGCAGTCCGGATCTGGTCTTTGTCGATACCGCAGCCATTATCCGTAATGCGGATGAAGTCAGTCCCCCCACTCTTTATTTCCACCGTAATAGCTGTAGATGAAGCATCAATAGCATTCTCCACCAGCTCCTTGACGATGGAAGAAGGCCTCTCCACCACCTCACCGGCAGCTATCTGATTAATGGTATCCTGATCAAGCACTTTTATCTCTGCCATGTCTGCTCCTGTTACTTACATTTTTCCTTTAATTCATATACCAGGTTCAGGGCCTGGATGGGGGTCATATTGTTAAGGTCGGTCTCTTTAAGGATCTGCTCCACCGGACTCTCCACCCGCTCCTGGCCCACCATGCCGATGGTATCAAAGAGGGAGATCTGGACTCCTTCGGGTTCCGGATCCAGACCGGCCCGACCTATGTTTCCTGTCTTCCTGGCAATATCCGAATCCTCCAGGTCTGCTGCGATCTCCCGGGCCCGTTCGATAACGGCATCCGGCACCCCGGCCAGCTTGGCCACCTGGATACCGTAGCTCCGGTCGGCGCTGCCCCGAATGATTTTCCGCAGGAAAATGATATCGTCCCCCTTTTCCTGAACGGCGATGCAATAATTATTGACGCCCGGCATCCGTCCCTCCAGCTCGGTCAGCTCATGGTAATGGGTGGCAAATAGGGTCTTGGCACCGGAGAGGCTGGATCCTGCTATATATTCCACCACAGCCCAGGCAATGGACAGGCCGTCAAAGGTACTGGTACCTCGGCCGATCTCATCGAGGATAATCAGGCTGTTTTTGGTTGCATGGCGTAATATACCTGCCACCTCGCTCATTTCCACCATAAAGGTACTCTGGCCTGAAGCCAGGTCATCCGATGCACCCACCCGGGTAAAGATCCGGTCCACGATGCCGATCGAAGCAGATTTGGCCGGCACAAAGGAACCGATCTGAGTCATAAGGACAATCAAGGCTGTCTGGCGCATGTAGGTGGATTTGCCGGCCATATTAGGGCCGGTGATGATATTCATCCGGTTCTTCCGATGATCCAGAAGAGTGTCGTTGTCAACAAAGAGTTCTCCCTTCATCATCTGCTCCACCACCGGGTGGCGGCCTCCCTTGATCTGGATCTGACCCTTTTTATTGAGGGTCGGGCGAACGTAACGATTCTGCTCCGCCGTCAGGGCCAGGGAAGCCAGGGCATCCACCCAGGAAATGATATGGGCAGTATTCTGAATCCTTTCAATCTGAGCAGCCAGCTGGTCCCGGACATCCGTAAAGAGCTCGTATTCCAAAGCGTAGAGCCGGTCTTCTGCCGTCAGAATAGTCTTGGCCAGATCCGACAGTTCCTCGGTCACATATCGCTCCGCATTGGCCAGGGTCTGCCTTCTTATATAATGATCCGGCACCAGGTCCCGGTAGGAATTGGTCACTTCGATATAGTATCCGAAGACCTTATTGTAGCGAACTCTCAGATTCTTAATGCCGGTAGCTTCCTTCTCCCGCTCCTCCAGCTCGGCCAGCCAGGTCTTGCCATCGGTTTTGGCTTTCTTCAGGTGATCGGCCTCCTCATTGTATCCATCTTTAATGATGCCGCCCTCCCGGATGGTGATGGGCGGATCCTCCCTTATGGAGCGCTCCAGAAGATCATGGAGGTCTTCCAGCGTATCCAGGTCTTTTCCCATGGAGGACAGAATCCCCTTGCCGAATTGTTCCAGTATATCCTTTATAAAGGGCAGGTAGCGGATGGAAGTCTTAAATGCCATAAGGTCTCTGGGGTTGGCTGACCGATAGCTGATCCTCATGGTCAGACGCTCCAGGTCATAGATGGAGTTCATGTACTCCCTAAGCTCCTCCCGTGCCATAGCATTTTCAATCAGCTGCTCCACGGCATCCAGTCTTTTCTCGATCTGATCTCTTCGGATCAAAGGCTGCTCCACCATGGTTCGAAGCCGCCTGGCACCCATGGCTGTCCGGGTCTTATCAA
>CAMOVS010000028.1 GCA_946627575.1 uncultured Lachnospiraceae bacterium | reverse complement strand
GTGATATCCAGGATGATATCGATGAGGGAGCGTATATTATTATCGTAAAGCCGGCTCTGGCCTTCCTTGATATACTGAAGACGGCCTCCATGAGAACCGATATGCCCCTCTGCGCCTACAATGTCAGCGGAGAGTATTCCATGGTGAAGGCTGCTGCGGCCAACGGCTGGATTGACGAGAAAAAGATCGTCATGGAGAACATGATCGGCATGAAGAGGGCCGGGGCTCATATGATCATCACCTACCATGCCCTGGATGTGGCCAGATGGCTCAAGGAAGATGAATAGAGTAATTCTCAGTAATCCGGTTGCGTAGACCCGGCATAGATCATCATGTATGATGCTGAGAACATCGCGGGAGACGACACCGGCAGGATAGGATCTATGCGCCTCCCCTGGTGGATGTCTGCCTGGCAGGAGAAAGGATGGTGAGGTTATGCCGGTTTCTTATTGGTTGATTGCTGCAGTGCTTTTTCTGGTGATTGAGATCGTTACGCTTTCTTTGGCCTCGATCTGGTTTATCGGCGGGGCCCTGGCAGGAGCTCTGATGGCCGGGCTGGGCATGCCCCTCTGGCTTCAGGTGACAGCCTTTGTTGTGGTAAGCATTGTTTTACTGGTCTTAATCGCCCCTGTCGTAAGATCCAATCTGAAGAGAAAGAGAACCGATACCAATCTGGACAGTCTGATCGGACAGGCCTGTATCGTGACCCAGAGGATTGATAATCTGGCCGGAGCCGGCCAGGTAGATCTGAAAGGACAGATCTGGACGGCCAGAAGCACTTCGGATGATATGAAGATCCAGGAAGGCAGCAAGGTGTTTGTTCAAAGTATTTCTGGAGTGAAGCTGATTGTAGCACCGGAAAAGAAGGAGGATTATAACAATGTTTAGCCTTATTCTTATTGTTTTTGTTCTTATATTGATTATTTATGCAGTTGTGGGTTCTATTCAGATTGTTCCTCAGGCTCATGCCTTTGTAGTAGAGAGGCTGGGAACTTACCAGGGAACCTGGGGGGTAGGGCTTCATCTTAAGGTGCCTTTTATTGACAGGATTGCCCAGAGGGTATCTTTGAAGGAGCAGGTAGTAGACTTTGCTCCCCAGCCGGTTATTACCAAGGATAACGTTACCATGCAGATCGATACCGTGGTTTACTATCAGATAACCGATCCTAAACTTTATGCTTATGGTGTGGTCAACCCTATTATGGCTATTGAGAATCTGACAGCGACCACCCTCCGTAACATCATTGGTGACCTGGAGCTGGATGCGACTCTTACATCCCGTGAGAATGTCAATACCCAGATGAGGGCAACCCTTGATGTCGCCACAGATCCCTGGGGGATTAAAGTGAATCGTGTTGAGCTGAAGAACATTATTCCTCCTGCTGAGATCCAGAACGCCATGGAGAAGCAGATGAAGGCCGAGCGTGAGCGAAGAGAAGCCATTCTCCGGGCCGAAGGAGAAAAGAAGTCTGCCGTTCTTCGGGCCGAAGGCCACAAGGAATCCATGATTCTTGAAGCGGAGGCCAACAAGGAGGCCGCTATTCTGAATGCGGAAGCTAAGAAGGAAGCGACCATCCGGGAGGCAGAAGGTCAGGCCGAAGCTATTATGAAGGTACAGCAGGCTACAGCGGATGGTCTTAGAGCCATCAAGGAAGTTGGCGCTGACGATCCGGTGATCCGGCTCAAGGCTCTGGAAGCTTTTGCCAAGGCTGCAGATGGCCGGGCAACCAAGATTATCGTGCCTTCGGAGATTCAGGGACTGGCCGGGCTGGTGACTTCGCTCAAGGAGGTAGCTGCAGTTTCAAAGGAAGAACCTGCACAGGAAGATCTGAATCCTGAGGCATAGCATAAAGTATAAGAGACTTCTGTGGAGGCCGCTAGCGGCCAATATAGGAGGGACAAGGTTTTGTCCTTATCGAAAAACAGTATAAAGCATAATAAGAACCATGAAGGGAACTGGAGACAGTTCCCTTTTGGTGGTGTATGATAGAGGCGATATGAGGAACATCATTGGGAAAGAAGACATAAAAAATAGAATACGTAAAGCCGGCTGGCTGATATTGCCGGTTTTCATGATGAAAACCTGGATCTATTACTGGCAGGTCCATATGCTGGACCTCATGAACATAGGAAGATACCTTCGGATTCTGATTTCCGGGGAAGAGGTTCCGGCTTATGAGATGGTCTGCGTTTATGAGGCGCCTCTGCTTACCATACTGCTCCTTTGGGCGATCTATGACATCGGCTCTCTGACGGACCGGAGATGGAGACGGATTTTCTTTTATTTTATTTACACACTGATTACTCTGGTTATGCTGGCAGATGCGGCATACTGCGGCTATTTCGGCCGCTGCATCTCCGTGAATCAGCTTAGGCAGATTGGGAGCTTTTTTCAGATTGCAGGAGATGGCAATGTGATAGGGGCGGCCCTGACGCCCCTCTGCCTCCTGACCTTGCTGGATTATCCGATCGTAATCCGGCTATATAAGAGAAAGATCAGCAGGCTTAAAGACAAAGAGGAGAGACCGGGAAAATGGAGAATCCTCCTGCACCTTGTTCTTTTAACGGCTTCCTGTATCAGCTGGCTCTATTACAGCATTAATCCATCCGGGACCAGGGATGTGCAGAGGGTCAGCCATGTCGAGTTTTTCACTTCTCATACGAATGATATTATCGTGAACGTCATAGACCCCATGGTCAAGAAGGACGTCGATGAAAAGGCGATTCAGGAGTCCATGAACCGGCTGGTGCCCAGGTCCGAGGGGGACCAATACCATGGCCTGGCCAAGGGAAAGAATCTTATCCTCATTCAGACCGAATCCCTGAATGACTTTGTGGTTGGGGCGACTTATAACGGAGAAGAAATCACGCCCAATATGAACCGGATGCTGAAGGAGGATACCCTGTATTTTGACCGCTTTTTCTCTACAACCGGAATCGGCAACACCTGTGATGCGGAATTCTCTGTACTTAACAGCCTCTATCCCAACAATATCCGGGAATGCTACCGGATGTATGTGGACAATACCTATGACGGCCTGCCCTGGATGTTCCGGGATGCGGGCTATGACGCTTTGGCTTTCCATGGTTATATCAGGACTTTCTGGACCCGGGGAGAAGCCTACAAGAATCAGGGCTTCCGCAAATTCTACAGCGAGGAGGAGCTGGACAAGACGGAAGTATCCGGCTTTGGTCTGACGGACAAGGAGCTTTTCCGTCAGGGCGTAGATATATTGAAACAGGAGAAAAAGCCCTTCTTTAGTTTTATGGTGACACTAACCAACCATATACCTTATGAACTGGATCCCGATCTGGCCAGTCTTAAACTCAAGCCCGAGGACCAGGGAACCCTTTTCGGCCAATATCTTCAGACTGTCCGTTATACCGATGAAGCCTTCGGTGACCTGATCCGCCTTCTTAAGGAAAATGATATGTATGATCAGACCATGATTGTCATATACGGAGACCACCAGGGCATGAATCTGGAGACCCCTGCGGTTCGGGAGTCCATGAGCCGGTTCCTCGGCAGAACCTATGATTATGATGAGATGCTCCGGGTGCCCCTCCTCATTCACCTGCCGGGCCTGGGCAAGCATGAAAGGGTTCACACGGTGGGAGGACAGGTTGATATCATGCCTACTATTGCCAATCTCATGGATCTGAAGATTCGGACTCCCTACGTCTTTGGTCACGACCTGCTTAATGCCAAAGAGGGCTATATCGGCCAGATCTCCTATGTGGGTATGGGATCTTTTATCGGAGGCAGCAAGGACGTGATCTACGTAATGGGAAGAGACGGGACAGTAGCCGGGGGCAGGATGCTTTCCATCGATTCCGGGGAGGAACTTCCCATGGATGAAAGCTATTGTCAGGAACAGTCTGACCGGGCCCTGGACCTGATCGGGACATGCAAGGATGTTCTGGATCATAACCTGATTCAGAAGTATGTTACGCATTAACGCAGGCTTAGAGCCGGTTGAATTCTGACGGAATAGTCTTGACACCGGATGCATATTTTGATATGGATTGTATAGATCAGTTGATATTATGCACAAAAACTGCCATGCCTGAATCTCCAAACCCGCTTAATCAGATGGGGGCCGGCTGGCCGGTAGTTTTGGTTGTGCATTACTATAGAGACATAGATTCATCAGGTTTGGATGATATGGCATTTGAACCAATCGTTGATAATGAGGGAGGATCACAGCTATGGATCTGAAAGGCCGCAGCTTTTTGACACTTAGAGACTACAGCAGGGAAGAGATCCGATATTTACTGGATCTTGCCCATGAGCTAAAGGCAAAGAAAAAAAGGGGGATCACCGGGTCATCCCTGAAGGGCAAGAATATTGTTCTGATCTTTGACAAATCATCTACCAGGACCCGCTGTTCCTTTGAGGTGGGAGCCGTGGACGAGGGAGCTCATGTGACCTATCTGTCCAATTCCCACATGAACAAGAAGGAGTCTCTGGAGGATACGGCCAGAGTTTTCGGACGGATGTTTGACGGGATCGAATACCGGGGATACGGTCAGGATGTGGTAGAGCAGCTGGCCAGGTATTCCGGGGTCCCCGTGTGGAACGGGCTGACCGATACGGATCATCCTACCCAGGTGCTGGCCGACTTTATGACTATGGAAGAACATATAGACAAGCCGCTCGAAGAGATGGCTCTGACCTTTGTGGGAGATCTTTCTGATAATGTAATGTATGCGCTCATGTACGGGTCTGCTATTATGGGCCTTGACTTCAAAGCGATTGGGCCCAAAGAGACGGTCTGTGATCCGGAGGTGCTGGAGATATCCCGGAAGTTCGCTGAGAAGAGCGGAGCGAAGATCAGCATTTCCCACGACCCGGAGGATGTAAAAGGGTCCGATGTCATTTACACGGACATATGGGTCAGCATGGGTGAGGCCGAAGATCTCTACCCGGTCAGAGTCGCGGCCCTGAGTCCTTATAAGGTTACCAGGAAAATGATGGAGGATACCGGTAATGATCATTGCCTCTTCATGCATTGTCTACCGGCTTATCATGATTTTGAAACCAGTGTAGCTCGGGATATGAGGGACCGCCTGGGCCTGGATATCCGGGAGGTGGAGGATCAGGTATTCCGATCGGAGCATTCCGTTGTGTTTGACGAGGCGGAGAACCGGATGCATTCCATCAAGGCGGTGATGGTTGCCACATTGGGAACAGAGAACGAATCAAGAATGAAGAATAAATAGGGGAAGAGTTCCGGATCCATGATGAAAGAAAGGATATTGGAATTATTGCAGGGCCGCGGTTTTGTATCCGGGCAGAAGATCTCGGAACAGCTGGGGGTAAGCAGAACTGCAGTATGGAAATACATCAATGCATTGAGAAAAGAGGGATATGAACTGGAGTCTGTGACCCGAAAGGGCTACCGGCTTCTGAAAAGTCCTGATGTCCTGACCAGAGAACGTTTGGCGGGACTGCTGAAGCCGGATCTCCTGACGGGAGATCTGTGCTGCTATGACTCGATTGATTCGACCAATGAAGAAGCCAAAAGGAAGTCCAGGGAAGGGGCTCCGGATGATAGTTTATATGTTGCCGACGTTCAGACCCGGGGTAAGGGACGCAGGGGAAGAAGCTGGAAGTCGCCGGGAGGCAGTGACATCTTTTTTTCCTTGCTGCTGAAGCCGGATATTCCTATGGAGTCTGCATCCATGGTTACCCTTGTTGCTGCCTATGCCGCGGTTCTGACGGCACAGAAATATGCACGAGAAGCCTGCCATATCAAGTGGCCTAACGATATCGTGCTTCATGGGAAGAAAATTTGCGGAATTCTTACGGAGATGAGCACGGAGATGAACCAGATTGACGCTGTAATCGTCGGTGTCGGTGTGAACCTGAATCGGACAGACTTTGAACCGGAGATTCAAGATATGGCCGGGTCCATCCTTTCGGAATCAGGCCGCAGCGTAAACCGCGGAGAATTCCTCCGGGATTTTATCAAGGAATTTAACCGGGTATATCAGGAATTCCTGGACAGGGGGGATCTGTCTTTTTTGCGCCCTGCCTATAATTCGCGGCTTATCAATGTCAACCGGCAGGTAAGAATCATCAGACCCCCTTCATTAGGAGATATGACCGGCACGGCCCTGGGAATTAATGATCGGGGAGAGCTTCTGGTAAGAGATGCTGAGGGGGGACTGCACGAGATCCGGTCCGGCGAAGTATCTGTCAGGGGGCTTTATGGATATGTATAATGAAAGAAAGATCCTGTGCGGATCAAGCAGCTATAAGAAGATATATTATTTTAATCCTGAATTCAACAGTCTGCCGGAGGAGGTTCGCAAGGAACTGCAGATTCTCTGCGTCCTCTATACGGAAGAAGTGGGAGGCATACTCCGGCTTGAGTTTGACAGCAGCGGGGAGCTCCTGCTCACCGTGGAATCCCGGGAAGATGATTTTCTCTTTGATGAGATCGGCAGCGGTCTCAAGATCAAGGAGATTCAGGATGAGAAAAAGGAACTCCTGGAGAGCCTGGAGATGTATTATAAAGTTTTCTTTCTGGAAGGGAGCGAGTCATGTTAATCGCGATAGATATAGGCAATACGGATTTTACTCTTGGGATCTTTGAAGGGCGAAAGCTCATGGACACCTTCCGCATGACGACAAGGATTCCAAGAACTTCCGATGAATACGGAGTATTTCTCCTCAATTCTTTGCAATACAAAGGATTTGACGCCAAGAAGGTCGACGCGGTGATTATCGCCTCGGTTGTTCCGGCAGTCATGCATTCTTTTAACAGCGCTATTATCAAATATTTCGGTCTGAAGCCGATTATAGTCGGACCCGGAATCCGGACCGGCATCCGGATCAAGACATCCAATCCCAAGGAGACCGGGGCTGACCGTATCGTGGATGTGGTAGCAGGCTATGAGCTTTACGGAGGTCCGGTCATTGTGGTGGACTTTGGAACGGCTACCACCTATGATTTTGTCAATCAGGACGGGGAGTTTGTCGGAGGCGTGACTTCACCGGGGCTCAGGACTTCTGCCAATGCCCTTTGGCAGCATGCCGCCAAGCTCCCGGAGATTGAGATCAGCAGACCGCCGTCCATCATGGCCAGGGATACCGTAACCAGCATGCAGGCGGGATTGGTCTTTGGCTATATCGGACAGACCGAATACATCATCCAGAAGATGAAGGAAGAGAGCAGATGTCCTGACTGCAAGGTTGTCGCAACCGGAGGGCTGGGCAAGATGATTGCCGAAGAAACGGATTCCATAGATTTCTATGATCCTCACCTTACATTGAAGGGGCTGCAGATCATATATGAAAAGCAAAGATAGTCTCCTGGAGGCCCTTTACGGGGAGGCCTTTCCCCTGATTCTGGGACCCATGGCCGGGGTGACCGATCATGCTTTCCGTATCCTGTGCAGAGAGTTTGGGGCATCGGGACTGGTGACGGAGATGATCAGTGCCAAAGCCCTTCATTTCGGGAATAGAAACACCCTGCCCCTCCTTTATTATACGGATGAGGAAAAGCCGATTGGTGTTCAGATCTTCGGATCGGATCCCGATCTCATGGGGGAGATGGCTCTCCTTCTGGAAGAGAAGGGATTTGCCTTTATCGACGTCAATATGGGCTGCCCGGTTCCCAAGGTATTCAATAACGGGGAAGGTTCTGCCCTGATGAAGGATCCTGCTCTGGCGGCAGACATCGTTAGAAGCATATGCAGACATGTTCGCATACCGGTGACGGTCAAGTTCCGCAAGGGTATCGATCAGGATCATGTTAATGCGGTTGCTTTTGCCAAAAGAATGGAGGAAGCCGGGGCTTCCCTGATCGCGATTCATGGGAGAACCCGGGACCAGTACTACAGCGGTAAAGCCGATTGGGATATCATCCGGAGAATTAAGGAGAACGTGTCTATCCCCGTCATAGGCAACGGGGATATTTTCTCGGCCCGGGATGCTCTGGCCATGAAGGCGGAAACCGGATGCGATGGTATCATGGTGGCCCGGGGTGCCAGGGGGAATCCCTGGATCTTCCGGGAAATCCGTGAGGCCCTCAAGGGCGGACCGCCGGTGGAAAGGCCCGGGGCAGAGGAGGTAAAAGCCATGATTCTTCGGCATGCCAGACTTTTAATGGACATGAAGGGCCAGCAGAGGGGAATCAAGGAAATGAGAAAACACACTGCCTGGTATACTGCGGGTATGCGGGGAGCGGCAAAGCTCAGACAGGCGGTGAACTGCGTACAGACTTATCAGGAACTTCAGGACCTTATAAGCGGTCATTGACATGACAGGGGAATTCCATTATAATGAACACTTGTGCAGACCGGAACACGGTTTACATAATACTTTAGCGGGAATTGATAGATAATAACAGCTGTATGAGATGAGAAAGAGGTGTAGCAGGAGTGGAGGAGAAAAAAAGAATTCTGACGGCCGGAGGTTTGAGAGCTCTCGAAGATGAGCTTCAGGAACTGAAAGGGCCAGGCAGAAAGCTGATCGCACAGAAGATAAAAGAAGCCAGAGAACAGGGCGATCTCTCTGAGAATGCTGAATATGATGCGGCGAAAGAAGAGCAGCGCGCCATGGAGGCCCGTATCGAAGAGATTGAAGAGATCATTAAGAATGCTGAGATCATCGATGAATCGGTAATTGACAGAGACATCGTAAGCATAGGCAGTACCGTGCGATTCCTTGATGTTATGCTTAATGAGGAAGAAGTCTTCAAGATCGTGGGATCAACGGAGGCCAACCTGTTAGAAGGCAAAATCTCCAACGAATCTCCTGTAGGAAAAGCCTTGCTGGGACATAAAAAGGATGATCGGATTATGGTTGAGACCTTGGATGGGACGACAGAGGAGTATGTCATACTTGAGATCACCCGCGAAGAAGAATAAGTGTCTTTCCCCGGGAGGGGAGACAATAACGTTAAAGAGGAAGCTGCCGGAAACATTCCGGCAGCTTTTGTCATTTTACATCTTCCCTTGAACATGGTATACTGAACTCTGTATAGTGTTTTGAAACCTGTATTGTGCTTGATTCAAGAGGCAACGACCTTCCGAACCAAGGTGGCCGCAGGTAAGCAGCGGCAATCATTTCAAGGCGGTTATATTATGATCAATGAAAAAAATGTGAGATTGATGACCAGAATATCGATCTATGAGAACAGGGAAGGCAAAGAAGACTTTAAGATTAACCGTTACAGCAGCAGGGTCTATGTGAACACCAAGATGCTCGAGAGTACCATTGCGGTAACCGCTGCCTATCTTTGCGCCGTTCTTTTATACAGTTTTCGCTATTATTCCGAGATATCTTCCAAGGGATTCAGCTTTCTCTACAGGATGTATCTGATCT
>CAMOVS010000027.1 GCA_946627575.1 uncultured Lachnospiraceae bacterium | reverse complement strand
AGGTAAATCCCATAACCAGACTCTCCAGCTTATCTCCGAAAACTTTGGTCAGGAACTTCTCTGCCTTCCCTGGCTCAACCTGCTCCTCTTCTTCAAAGTATTCCGCTGATTGGGTCAGTGTTTTCATACCGATATAGAGTGACTCTCCGAAGGCCACTATCCCCCGAAGTATGGGTAATCTCAGAACCGGATAGCGCTCGGACAGGCTGACATAAATCCCGCTCTTAACCTCAATCTCATGATCCGGCTTGCGGATAGCCACGGCGTACTTCTCCATATTTTTCATCATGATGCCTTCCATAACTGCCTGGCCGCCGATGCTGGTTTTCTTCAATATCTTTTCACCTTCCTTTATACAATACGAAACGACGGTAGAGTATATCCCGAAGAAATCTTCACCGGAATATACTCTACCGTCGTTTTTGAAAAAAGCTCTCGCTTGCTAATTCGAAGCCATACCATATTTACGATTGAACTTGTCAATACGTCCGCGGGCTTTGGCAGCCTTCTGTGTGCCGGTGTAGAATGAATGGCACTTGGAGCAGATCTCCACATGGATATCTTCCTTTGTTGATCCGGTTACGAACTCGTTGCCACAGTTGCATACAACTTTTGCCTGATAGTACTTAGGATGGATTCCTTCACGCATCTTTGCTCACCTCTTCTAATTATTTTATAGAAATCACGGCACAATAGGCCGAAACATTTTCCGAACAGCCATAACAGTATAGCACAAACCCTACACCGATGCAAGATATTTTTATCAGTTTTTGTCGGTCCTCTTTTTGTCGGCTGCCTTTTTGTCGAACATCAGCTGTCTGGCCCACTCCATATCAACCTTCATGAAGTCATCCCGGGAAAAATCCCTGATTTTTTTCTCAAACTGGGCCGAGATTCCTCTGTAATACTCAAGGTTAAGGGGCATCCTTCCCACCCCCTTCTTCTCGAAGAAAACAAGGAAACAGGGATCATTGCCGTAATAATCAAAGAGGATATTGAGCATGGTGTCTTCCTTCATCTCCTCCTTGAGCTGTCCCAGATACATGACTTTGATGATCTCAATCACCCGATCGTCAAACTGCATATCAGAGATCAGGATCTTCTCCTTGAGGTCATTGATATTATCCACGATCCTCTTATGTCCTGACAGCTCGCGATTCAGTCTGGCCAGTTCCTGATCCACCTCTGCTGACATAACCGGCGCCATAAAGATGGTCAGCTTCTTCTTGCTGTCCAGATAAAGGCTCTCGTAGGTTAGGGGAGCCGTAAAAGAGCATTCCTCACAGGTGAAGGCATAGAGCCTGTTCTTCAGGATATCCTCCTTCAGATGCTGCTTCTCCGTCACATTAATCCTTTGATACTTTTTCCACATATGTTTATGTCCGCACTTGGGACACGCCAGTTCTTCCATATGATATTCCGTCATTCGACCGCTCATATCCTGCACCGCCCTCTCTCCGTTTTCCTTCAGGGTTTTGATCAATCCGCTATAAAGTAGCAGAAAAACATCCTCGCGTCAATGGAATCTCATGTATTCGCTTGGTCTGAATCTGTCTCTATTATTGTCAAAGCACGAATTGTCAACCTAAAACATTTTCAGGTTGACAATTATCCCGTCTGCTATTATACTCTCAGATAACTGAATTATTATGTCTAAAACAGGAGGAATTACTTATGTCTGAATCAGTATCTTCTGCATCCGAATATCAAAAAAAGGATATTTCAACCCAGAAAATGGCTTTGGCAGCGGTTATGACAGCTATAACCTGCATCCTTGCTCCCTTGGCCCTCCCGATCCCGATCAGTCCGGTTCCGGTGACTCTCACCAATCTGGTCATCTTGCTGACCGCCTGCCTCCTGGGCTGGAAGCTTGCGGTAAGCAGCTGCATCCTTTATCTTCTTCTTGGCATCGCCGGTCTTCCGGTCTTTTCCGCCTACGGATCCGGAATCGCCAAGGTCATCGGCCCCACCGGAGGTTACCTTGTGGGATTCATACCTCTTTCCATCGGGGCAGGTCTGATCTTCGAACATGTAAAAAATCCTTTGCTGCGGATTATATTGCTTGCTGCAGCAACCGCCCTGCTTCTCTACCTGCCCGGCACCGCCTGGCTTGCCTTTCAGGCCAGCCTTACTTTCGGAGAAGCTCTTATGATGGGTGTAATCCCCTACATTCCAGGTGATCTGGTCAAGATCATTCTGGTCGTCGTCCTTGGTCCTGCTTTGCTTCAGTCCTTAAGGCGGGCCGGTCTTTTGAAATAGTTTTTTAGCTTCAAAAACCCCTGACAGATCCAATCCGTCAGGGGTTTTACTAATCTGATTACTCTTTGTCAGAAAGCAGGTTCTCAAGCCTTGTTGATGGAACCGAAGACTTCCATCTTCTCTTTTACTTTGGCCTTGATTGCTGCAGTTCCGGGAGCAAGAAGCTTACGAGGATCAAATCCTTTACCCTGTTTGTCTTTTCCGGCTTCAATATACTCTCTGGTTTTCTCAGCAAATACGATCTGGCACTCTGTATTTACATTGATCTTGGAAACGCCAAGGGAGATGGCTTTTTTGATCATGTCATCCGGAATACCTGTGCCGCCATGAAGTACCAGAGGCATGTCCCCTGTCAGTTTCTGGATGTCATCCAGAACATCGAAGCGAAGTCCCGGCCATCCTTCCGGATACACGCCGTGGATGTTGCCGATGCCGGCTGCCAGCATGGTGATGCCAAGATCTGCAATCTTCTTGCATTCCTCAGGATCAGCACACTCGCCCATACCTACAACGCCGTCTTCTTCGCCACCGATTGCTCCAACCTCAGCCTCAAGGGAAAGTCCGAGAATATCACATGCAGCAACCAGCTCTTTTGTCTTCTCAATATTCTCTTCAAAAGGAAGGGAAGATCCATCAAACATGATGCTGGAGAATCCGGCATTGATGCACTTCTTTGCTCCTTCGTAGGTACCATGATCCAGATGAAGGGAAATCGGAACGGTAATTCCAAGTTCTTCAATCAATCCCTTTACCATGCCAACAACCGTGCGGAATCCGCCCATGTACTTTCCTGCGCCTTCCGATACGCCGAGGATCGCCGGAGAATTGTTCTCCTGAGCTGTCTCAAGGATTGCCTTGGTCCACTCAAGGTTGTTGATGTTGAACTGACCTACCGCATACTTTCCGGCTTTTGCCTTCTCCAACATTTCTTTTGAAGATACTAATCCCATAATGATTTACCTCCGTGTATAATATTTCTGCATTTTGCAGTTGCCGATGTATTAGCATCGCCCCTAAGTCATCTTCATTATTATACTCTTTCCTGTAGAAAAAATAAAGTTTAATTTCACAAAAAGCTGATCTCAGGCTAATACAAATCCATTCTGTCTGAACCAGGAAGAGGGAAAAAGACTATTTAAATTCCAGCCCGTATTTTTCAATGATTTCAGCCCGGAGTGCCATATACCTTTCATTCTGCTTCTGGTTAGTCAGCTGCTGGAGGATCTGGCCCTTCACCTCCTCATAGGAAGCTTCCTCTCCCTGAGTCACGCTGTCCACCACGATCAGATGATAGCCGAACTGAGTTTTAACCGGACCAATCAGCTTACCGGTCTCCTCTGCGCCAAATACTGCAGCATCAAACTCGGGAACCATCTGCCCCCTTCCAAAGGATCCCAGACTCCCCCCTTTAGCGGAGGAGGGACAGGAGGAGTAAGCTTTGGCTGCTTCTTCAAAGGTCTTGTCGCCGGCTTCAATCTCCTTCTTCACTTCTTTGAGCTTGTCCTCGGAATCCATGAGGATGTGCTTTGCCGTGGCAGAAGCTCCCTTACGGAAGCGGTCTTTATTCGCATCAAAATATTCTTTGCACTCTTCTTCTGAAGCCCGGATCCCCTGGACCTCCTGGGTCAGGGCGTACTGGCTCAAGAGCTCTGTCCTGGCTCCTGCCAGAATATTCTTGAATTCATCCGTCTGGTCATATTCCTTTTCCTCGCCGTACTTGGCGAAGAGGAAATAATTGGCATACTGGGCGAGCGCCTGATGACGTCCCTCGGGAGTCCTGACATATTGCTGCTGCTGGGGAGGCATATTGCCTACGAACTGATTAAACTCACTTTCCCGGATCTGCTTTCCGGCCGCTATGGCGATTACCTTATCTTCTGTATTGCTCATATTTTATCCTTCCTGAATTAGACTCGCTTCATTAGTAAGCCTTGCCAAAATACACTTCATACTTGGCCGGCTTGCCGCAGTGAACGCAGTGGTCAGAGTGCTTAGCCTGGACAAAAGGCATACAGCGGGTTGTTGCTCCGTTCTCTTCCTTGATGGCTTCCTCACATTCCTGCTCGCCGCACCACATGGCCCGGATGAAGCCCTGCTTATTCTCCAGAAGATCATTGAACTCATCCCAGTCGTGGGCGATGTGGGTATTGCGCTCAAGATGGGCTTTTGCCTTATTGAACATATCCTGCTGCATCGTATCCAGGACTTCTTTAAGCTTCTCGGACAGCTGATCCAGGGATACGACGATCTTTTCTCTGGTATCGCGGCGGACAATAACGGCCTGATTATTAGCGATATCCTTGGGCCCGATCTCAATGCGGGTGGGGATTCCCTGGATCTCCTGCTCGCTGAACTTCCATCCCGGGGACTTGTCAGAATCATCAACCTTGACAGAAAACTGACCCTTGAGGGCGTCCCTGATCTCGAAAGCCTTATCCAGAACGCCTTCCTTTTTCTGCTGAATGGGAATAATCATGGTTTGTACCGGGGCAATTCTCGGAGGCAGTACCAGTCCGCTGTCGTCACCGTGCACCATGATAATGGCTCCGATAATTCGTGTGGATAAGCCCCAGGAAGTCTCATGGACAGGGACTATTTTATTCTCTTTATTGGTGTATTCTATACCGAAAGCCTCGGCAAAGCCCGACCCGAAATTATGGCTGGTACCAGATTGAAGGGCCTTGCCATCATGCATGAGGGCCTCAATGGTGTAGGTGGCTTTTGCCCCTGCAAACTTTTCTTTATCGGTCTTCTTTCCTTTCACCAGAGGAATGGCAAGAACCTCTTCTACAAAGTCGGCATAAACCTTCAGCATCAGCTCCGTTCTCTCTTCCGCTTCCTCTGCGGTGGCATGGAAGGTATGACCTTCCTGCCAGAGGAATTCCGATGTTCTCAGGAAGGGTCTGGTGCTTTTCTCCCAGCGGAGAACAGAACACCACTGGTTGTAAATAAGAGGAAGGTCACGGTAGGAATGAATCACATCCTTTACATGATCGCAAAAAAGAGTCTCTGAAGTCGGACGGACACAAAGCCGCTCCGTCAGCTCTTCCTGACCTCCCATGGTTACCCAGGCTACTTCAGGAGCGAAACCTTCCACGTGATCTTTTTCCTTCTGGAGCAGACTCTCGGGAATCAGCATAGGCAGATAAACATTTTCTACACCTGTTTCCTTGAAACGACGGTCAAGCTCTTTCTGAATATTCTCCCAGATGGCATATCCTCTGGGACGGAATATAATGCATCCTCTGGTATTGGAATAGCTGATCAGCTCCGCCTTAACGACGACATCGGTATACCACTGAGCGAAGTCTTCATCCATGGGAGTGATTGCTTCCACCAGCTTCTTATCTTTGGCCATTATTTTTATCCTCCTAATTACTGTATGTAGTATATAAACAAGCGTGGATTGCCGACGGAATCCGCGGCAGTCCACGCTATCAGTCACATTGTTTTATTGTAGATTATCCATGGTTTTTTGTCAATCAGAACAGACATCATCCGCACCCGGTCGGCATAAGCTCATGCACAAGTCCCGGACAGATTAAGACCGGGCGGCCCGTATTCCTGCAAGCAGGGCTGCAGCAAGCAAGAGGGCCAGTCCGCACATCGTATAGAATCCGGTACCCGCTCCTCCGGATTTGGGCAGCTGATAGCCGCTGCTGTTCCAGACGGTAATCTCACGAAAGCCTGCGTGAACCTCCTCAACCTCAAGAGGGCTCCCCTGGTAGGAAGCTGTAAACCGGCCGACCTGATAAGACAGAATAACCGGGTCATCCAGCGGAATGTAATTTTCCGGGGCTTTTTCCTCAAACAGATAATAGATGCCGGGTTTGAGCTGTCCCAGTTCCAGACTGCCGTCTTCCTGAGTGGTTCCTGTCAGATCCGGTTTTTCATTGGCTTTCGGTTTGTCGTTTTCTATTTTGCTTTCATCATACATAGAAAAACGAGCTCCGGACAATTCTTTTCCGGTATCGTGTCCTTTTTTGATGATCCGGACGGTTCTTTTTTTGATGTTGGATACCACAAGAGTATACTGGATCTTTCCATCATTCTCTTCTTTATCCAGCCAGGTTAACAGATCGACGCTGTGGAGCTCGACCTTGCCGGTAGGGGTGATGGAGAAGCACAGATCATCGCTCATGGCTTCATATCCTGCCGGAGGATGTGTTTCCGACAGATAGTAAGAAGCCGGCTCCAGGCTCTCATCAATCCTGGGAATGATTCCTTCTTTATCCGTCAGGAGTTTGTCATAGCCCAGGACAGGCAGATAATCCTTCACAGGATCGCCTTTCAGGTCAAATACCTGAGGGGAAAGACGGAATGCCACATCCGTCATGGGCTTCCTGGTCTCGCCGTCGATTTTCCTGGCAGACAAGGTAAAGGGAACATTAATCAGGGTGAGCTCGGCAGAGTCCGTCCCGGAAGCCTGTACAAGGGTGTAACCTTTTGCAGACTTGTCTGACCCATTGACCAGGACGGTTCCGTCCTCCTTCATGCAGATCTCGACCTGATCCTTTTCCAGAAGAGATTGATATCCCTTTGGTGTCTTTGTTTCTTTTAAAGTATAGGTTTCATCTTTTTCCAGACAGGCCAGGGTGATCCATCCCTTTTCATCAGATACAAAACGATTGTTGCCGGGGAAATTTCCCTTGCTGTCTTTTAAAATGAATTCCGCGCCGGCCAGAGGATTTCCTTCTCCGTCTTTTTTCATCAGGCGAATTCCTTCCCTGAAGTTGGTCACGGTATCCGTGCGGACATTCTTAACAGATGCGGCCGATCCCTCAGGATCCCCCTTCTTATAGGTAACCGTGTAATTAAAGCCATCCTCCGAATGAGATTTGCCTTTGAGATTCCCCCCTAAAGTGATGCGGCTTCCCTCCTCCAGAGGGCTTATTTTGTCATAGCCGGTTACCTTCCCGCTTTCATCTGTTCTGGGATTGTCCACCAGCAGCTCTGCCACTTCATACTGGTCGAAGGAAACACCTTCTTCCAGGTGATCAAAATACCAGTAGAGACTTTCCTCTCCGCTCTTAAGCTGCCTCAGGGATCCCTCCACGAGAGTCATCTGATCGACGCCCCGGCGAATGTAAACTCCGAAGTATACCGGATCATGCTGGTCCATAAAGGCAGCATCGGACCATTCTTTCTTTAACGTTAATCCCCAGCCTCTTTGATTTCGCACCTCAATGGCAGGATCGCTGTTGTCGCGGATGGTCCCGGCATTGGCCGTCTCTCCCTGTTCCGTGATATAAGATCCGCCGATCCGGCTGTATCCGTCTTCCTTTCGAAGGCTGTAACCTGCCGGGATCTCCGTCTCACGCTCTTCAAGCCGGAATTTGGAGCCGACGATCAGGTTCCGGACTTCCACGCTGTAATCGGCAGGAATCTTTGAGATAGACCCGTTGATAGAGGTATGGAAGGTAGCCAATGTTTTTTCCCCGTCTGACAGAGTATCCCACTCACTCTTTTTCAGGGAAGAAAACGACTGAGAAGCCGGATCCCAGATACAATAGGACCCACTGGGATCTTTCACATGATAGGCCTGCATATTGGCAAGATCCAAGCTGTCATTTTCCCCGGCAAGCCAGAGACGGAAGGTGAATTCGGCCTTGTCATCATGGATAAGTGTTTCCCCATCCTCACCATAAAGTCTTTTCCGTATGGTCAGGGTCCTCATGGCGTTCTGGCTGACATGGTTGTCATAGCTAACCTGCTGCCGGTCTGCCAGTGTTTCCGGGCGGACCGCGAAGTCCTTACGGTCACTGTCCTGGGTCGCCGTCCCGGCAAGCTGCTCATTGTTGGCCGTTACCGAGTCATAGATGGCCGGGTTCACGCCGCACTCCTGAATATAGTAGCGGACCGTATCATCCGGCAGTCTGATCTCTGCGGATTGCCCCGGTTTGAGGAAGAAAACATGCTTATAGAGCGTGTTGGCTCCGGCCGGGCTGTAGCTGGCCAGGTATTTCACCGGGACGGTCCGGCCTTTGTAAGTTACATTATAATCTGCGTCTTCTCCTTTTCCTTTCTTTTCCTCCAGCAGATGCCAGCTTTTCTCTCTATCAGCCTTGGTAGAATAATAAATCTGATAGGGGAACTCTGCCAGATTGTAATCTGATTTTTCTGTGCCGGAAATCGTCTTGCTTAAAACTACGGTTCCGGGCCGGACTGCAGCCAGGTTAAAGCGCATATGAAGATTGGAGGCTCCGGCTCCCCTTTCCATGTAGATCATCTTCATGGAGTGTGTGGAGTAATCAAGAAAAGTGCTGGTCCCTTTCTTGAATATGCTATCCAGCCAGTTCTGGACTTCCTGGTCAGAAAGGGCAGACCCTGTCGTGTTCTGTCCTTTCTGTGCCCGGTAGCTTTCTTCGAAAGCCGCTCTCAAAGTGGTATTGCCCCTTGAGGAACTGATCTGGCCGGTCTTAAAATTAACCTTGCCGGTTTGGGCCTTGTGTATGCCTCCAAGATCCAGAACCAGAATCCCGTCTACATAGAGCCACATATCATCGTCTCCGGCGAACTCGAAGATGATGTCGTGTCCCCAGGCATCCTTCCCGCTCTCCGTCTGGGTAAATGCCGCTTCCATCTCCATACCAAAATGGTAATTGGCATTGTTGTCCTCATTTTCTCCCTTGGTTTTGCTGTAAGGGATAGCATAGAGGGCTTCTCCTTTTCGGGGATTATTATCGGAAAGAGGCTGGTCGGTCTCATCGGTCATGTTGGTATAGCGGGAGGAAAAAAGTCCCGGTGTCAGCGTGTTATACGGCATAAACTGGCCGTGACCCAGACTCTCATTCCCCCACTCGATGGTTCCGATCTGGTTGTAAACCGTAAAGTTTCCATCCGGGTTCAGATGAGCAAAGTTCTCTGTACTGTTATACTCAAAATATCCGGTTTCCTGATAGGTATCCGCAAGGAAGAGGTGGTTAACCTCCTGGGCATTCTGATAGAGTCCTGCCAGTGACTTGCCGGTTTTCACCGCCTCGGGATATCCATCCGAACCCAGCCAGGGCTTTACCAGACCCGGGGTATTTCCCGTATCCCCTATCACATCCGTCTGAGTCCGGTCATAGGCTCTGTCGTTATGCTTTACCCCGTTATAGTCAATCATTTTCATGGAAATACCATAATCCCCATTGTCTATGGTCTCCACTTCCGTAAGCTCCTCCTCCTCGGGAGCTTTCATGATGGCAAAATAGAAATCATCCGCCGTAGCCAGAGGACAGGAGACCAGACGACCGGCCTCCACTTGAAGACCTGCATAATCATAATGGGGGTCATCCCAGGCCAGGATGGTGGAATAATAGTCTCCGTACCGCCGCCCGTTTAGATTCAAACCGACCTTTTTATCAGAAA
>CAMOVS010000026.1 GCA_946627575.1 uncultured Lachnospiraceae bacterium | reverse complement strand
ATCCTTCTTGAGGCTGCGGTCGGTCCTCTCCTCCTCTTCATCCGCCAGGATGGAAATGACGTCCCGGACCGCCTTCTTTATGGTCTGGGGCGTGATACCGTGCTCTTCGTTATACTTCATCTGGATGCTCCGCCGGCGGTTGGTCTCTGATATAGCCTTATTCATGGACTCCGTGATCATGTCCGCATACATAATGACATGACCGTCCACATTCCTGGCTGCCCGGCCTATGGTCTGGACCAGGGATGTCTCGGAGCGAAGGAAGCCTTCCTTGTCCGCGTCCAGTATGGCGATCAGGGTTACTTCCGGTATATCCAGGCCCTCTCGGAGAAGATTGATTCCTACCAGTACGTCAAACACACCCATACGAAGGTCTCTTACGATCTCAATACGCTCCAAAGTGTCAATATCTGAATGGAGGTACTTGACCCGGATGCTGAGATCCTTCATATAATCAGTCAGATCTTCTGCCATCCTTTTGGTAAGAGTGGTCACCAGAATTTTATGACCCAGCTCCACCTCTTTATGGATCTCGCTGACCAGGTCATCCACCTGACCGGCAACCGGCCTTACCTCCACCGGCGGATCCAGCAGGCCGGTGGGCCGGATAATCTGCTCGGTCCGGAGCATCTCGTGCTCATCTTCGTAGACATTGGGCGTAGCCGATACAAACATCATCTGATCAATCCGGTCTTCAAACTCTCCAAAGTTCAGCGGCCGGTTATCCAATGCCGATGGCAGTCGGAAACCATAATCCACCAGAGTCTGCTTCCGGGACCGGTCTCCGGCGTACATGCCTCTGACCTGGGGAATGGTGATATGGGACTCGTCAACAATCATCAGGAAATCATCCCCGAAGAAATCAATCAGGGTATAGGGGGCCTGGCCCGGAGCCAGACCGGTAAGGTGTCTTGAATAATTCTCAATCCCCGAGCAGAAGCCGGTCTCCTTAAGCATCTCCATATCAAAGTTGGTCCGCTCGGCAATCCTCTGGGCCTCCAGGAGCTGGTCGTGAGCTTTAAACCAGGCCACTCTCTCCGCCAGTTCTTCTTTAATCGTTCCCACAGCCCTTTCGATCTGTTCTTCCGGGACTACGTAGTGGGAAGCAGGAAAGACAGCTGCAAAGTTCAGATTGGCCCGGATCTCCCCGGTAAGGACATCCACCTGAAGGATACGATCAATCTCATCTCCGAAGAACTCAATCCTTATGGCATCTTCGAAGGTTGAAGCCGGCAGGACCTCCAGGACATCTCCCCGCACCCGGAAGGTTCCCCTGTGAAAATCAAGCTCATTCCTGCTGTACTGGATGTCAATCAGCCTTCGCACCAGCTCATCGCGGTCCATCTCCATACCCGGGCGGAGGGAGATCATCATCTGCTCATAGTCCTTGCGGCTGCCGATCCCGTAAATGCAGGATACGGAAGAAACCACGATCACATCCCTCCGTTCGATCAGAGCAGCTGTGGCGCTATGGCGGAGCTTATCAATCTCATCATTAATTGAAGAATCTTTCTCTATATAAGTATCCGTGGACGGTACATAGGCTTCCGGCTGATAATAATCATAGTAGGATACAAAGTACTCTACGGCATTATGTGGGAAGAAAGCCTTGAACTCACTGTAGAGCTGGGCTGCAAGAGTCTTATTATGGGCCAGTATCAGGGTCGGCTTATTGAGCTCCTGTATGACATTGGCCATGGTAAAGGTCTTACCGGAACCTGTGACTCCCAGAAGGGTCTCAAACTGATTGCCCTCCCGAAAACCTTCCACCAGGTCACGAATGGCACCGGGCTGGTCCCCGGTAGGCTTAAACTCTGAAACCAATTCAAAATGATCCATAATTACTCCTCTGTGAATGGTGATTAGCTCTGCTTTGCATAGTCCGATACCGCAGGCAAAATCAATAGCTGCTTTGAAAATCCATTATATCAGAGGAATTTGAAATTGTACAGAAGAAATATCAAACAAATGTTCTGTTTTTGCCTCCGGTTATTAGCACTCTTTTTTTATGAGTGCTAATTTTCTCTTGACATAACATTTCCAAGGTATTAATATATCTCATAGACTGAAAAAGGAAGACTGTTTTCAGATCGCCCAAGTCCGGTATGCCGGCTACTGATCCCAATATATCAATGCCGGAATACAATATGCGGCCAGACAAAGTAAAAGACTTCAAGGAGATGAATACATATGGCAAAACAAGGTAATTTATCAATCAACAGTGAAAATATTTTCCCGATTATTAAGAAATGGCTTTATTCGGACCACGATATCTTCATCCGTGAGCTGGTCAGTAATGGCTGCGATGCTATTACCAAGCTGAAAAAACTGTCTGTCATGGGTGAGTTTGATCAGCCGGAAGGGACAAAATATCAGGTCAACGTGACAGTAAATCCCGAGGAAAAGACCATCCGCTTCATCGACAACGGCATCGGAATGACGGAAGGGGAAGTTGACGAGTACATCAATCAGATCGCCTTCTCCGGCGCGGAAGCCTTCCTTAATCAATACAAGGACAAGGCCAGCGATGAGCAGATCATCGGCCATTTTGGACTGGGCTTCTATTCCGCCTTCATGGTAGCAGACCGTGTCACCATTGACACCCTCTCTTATAAGGAAGGAGCCGCTCCGGTTCACTGGGAGTGCGACGGCGGCACCGAGTTTTCCATGGAGGAAGGAGACCGGGAAGAGAGAGGAACCGAGATCACCCTCTATCTGAACGAAGACAGCTACGAATTCTGCAACGAATACCGGGCCAGAGAAGTCCTGGAGAAATACTGTTCCTTTATGCCGGTGGAAATCTATTTCGCCGACGAGACCAAAGAAGAAGATGATGATAAAGAAGATATCCCGGACGTTGTAGACTCAACCCTGGCTGATGATAAAGAAGACGAGCTTGACTTCGAGGGGGACGACGATAAAGCATCTGACGAAGACGAGGATGCCGAGGAGGATGCTGAGGACGACAGCGAAGAGGATGCTGAAGAAACACAGGGTCCTAAACCGATCAATGAGATCCATCCTCTCTGGACCAGGCACCCCAACGACTGCAAGGAAGAAGAATATAAGGACTTCTACCGGAATGTCTTCCACGATTACAGGGAGCCCCTTTTCTGGATCCATCTGAATATGGACTATCCCTTTAATCTGAAAGGAATTCTTTATTTCCCCAAGATCAACACCAAGTATGACACGATCGAGGGAACCATCAAGCTCTATAACAATCAGGTATTTATCGCCGACAATATCAAAGAAGTGATCCCGGAGTATCTTCTCCTGCTCAAAGGCTGCATCGACTGCCCGGACCTTCCCCTGAATGTGTCCCGAAGCGCCCTGCAGAATGACGGATTCGTCAAGAAGATCTCCAACTACATCACCAAGAAGGTGGCGGAGAAATTATCCGGCATGTGCAAGACAGACCGTGAGAACTATGAGAAATACTGGGACGATATCTGTCCTTTCATCAAGTTCGGATGCATCCGGGATGAGAAGTTCAATGACAGGATGAAGGATTACATCATCTTTAAGAATATGGATGATAAATACATCACACTGCCGGATTATCTGGAAGCGGCCAAAGACAAACACGAAAACCAGGTCTTCTATATCACGGACCCCATTGCCCAGTCCCAGTATATGAATATGTTCCGTGACCAGGAGATGGACGCCATCTACCTGACCGACCAGATCGACAGTACCTTCATCACCCATCTGGAACAGCGTAATCCTGATGTCCGCTTCATGAGAATTGATTCTGATCTCACGGACAACTTTAAGGAAGAGCTGGATGAAGAAGAAGAGAAGAAACTGACCGAAAAGCTGGCGGAGATCTTTAAGAAAGCTACAGGCCAGGAACAGCTTATTCTGAAGGTGGAGAAGCTGAAGAATGAGGATACCCCGGCTATGATCACCGTTCAGGAACAGAGCCGCCGTATGGCCGAGATGATGGAAATGTACGGTATGGACTCCTCTATGACCGGCATGGGAGCTCAGGGTGAAACCCTGGTTCTCAATCTCAACAACAGCCTTGTTAAATATGTTATGGATCATGAGGAAGGTGAGAATACAAGCCTGATCTGCCAGCAGATCTACGATCTTGCCAGAATCGCCAATCATCCGCTGAAGCCGGAGGAGATGACCGCTTTCGTAGCCAGAAGCAATCAGATCCTGGGAATTCTTGCGAAATAGACTCAGCTCCACGGATCTTTAGATTATCAAGACAAGAGAAATGTATCGTTTCATGGAAAGACAGGTGCCAGCACATTAAGAAATCATTCTGATCTTTCTATAAGCACTTAGCAAGGGGGCGTCGCACAGTAACGCCCCCTTTTTTCATGGTTTTCAGGCCATAAAATAGACACGATTTGCTCCTGGAGACAGAAAGATACAGAGGAGAGGAGCGACATAAAAGATCGCCAAGGGCCGGACTCCTGGCGATCTCTACACAGAAGGGGCTGCCGCATTTTGATATGCTACCCCCCCAAGCAGGACACTAAAATACAAAACCTACTTGGGGGTAGCATATCATTTTAATGCAACAGCCCCTTCTTCATACTACATATCATTCCTATTAAGATCTAACGATCAAAAACGGCGGTAAGCAAAGCTTAATTGCCAAAGATATAGGGAAGGATGTCATCCCAATTATACTGGTCATCCCGACCGCCGCTCTGCGGATCCTGACTGTCGGGTTCCTGGCCCTGATCCATCTCGGGCATATCGCTCTTCTTGCCCATGGTTACAGTCAGCTCCTGTTCTTCATAGTTCTCCCCGGTCTTTCTCTTAATGGTAACGGCAACCTTCTGGCCCGCTTTCTTATGACCGATCCTGCTCTGAAGTCCTTCCATGGTGCTGATTTCATTGCCGTCAAAATTAACGATGATGTCACCTGTCTGGATTCCTGCCTGCTCAGCAGGAGATCCGGTTATAACATTATTTACAACCACGCCTGCAGGGATATCATAAAGTTCAGAATAGCTGGAATCCACGGTTCCTCCCTGGATACCCAGATAAGCCTGCTCATCTTCGTTCATGCTTCCGGCTTCTTTCAGATCTCCTAAGATAGGAACAGCCCTGGATACGGGGATTGCATAGCACATACCCTCTACCGAGGTATCCTCAAGCTTAGCATTGTTGATGCCTATCACCTGACCGCTGGTATTGATCAGAATTCCTCCGCTGTTACCGGGATTGATAGCGGCATCAGTCTGGAGCAGGGTCATGCTGCCGTCCGTAAAGGATACCCGGCGGTTCTTGGCACTGATGACACCGGTTGTTACCGACTGGCCATAACCCAGGGCATTGCCGATGGCAATGACAGACTGGCCGACCTTAACCTCTTCCTCACTGAATTCAACGGTCTTAATCGCCTTCAAAGTCTCGTCTTTGACATCGGACTTCTTCACACTGACTACGGCAAGGTCCGCATCTTTGTCCGTTCCCACAACGGTGGCCGGCGCAGAGCTTTCATCATTGAAAAGAACGGTGATATTGGTTCCTCCCTCCACAACGTGGTTATTGGTTCCGATAAAGATCTCATCATCGGTTATCTCCGTGATAAAACCGGATCCCGCTCCCTCGCCTGTATAGGTCTGACCAAACCATCCCTCCTGGGTAAAGGTTCCGGTTATAGCCACTACGGAAGGCATCACATTCTCCACCACTTCTGTATAATCTACTGCAGTGACATTAACCTGGGTATCCTGGGTTCCCGATTCACCGCCGGACTTTCCGCTCTTATCAGAACCTCCGTCAGCACTCTTCGTCGTCCCGCCGAAACTTCTGCCGGTCAGATAGTTGACGCCGGAGAATGCCGCCCCTGCGACCAGCCCGAAGACCAGGGCAATCGCAAGAGTCTTTAAAAGCTTCATACCAAAGGAAGACCCCTTCTCCTTCTTGGACTTCTTTTCCTTGCGGTCTCTTCCGCCCCGGCCGCCACCGGCCAAGGTGTCCTCGGGATAAACCGGAGGATTTCTAAAAGCTCCGCTGTCAAAAGAAGGTCTCTCTGTCCCTGCATATGCAGCTGAGGCAGATCTCTCAGCTCCCATATTGACACTTGAGCCGGGGCGATTAGCTCCGGTACTGGCAGCAGAAGCTGCAGCTCCATAATCTCTTTGTCTCTGCCCTTCCGGTCTTTGACGCGGAAAGCCTCCTTCCTGACTTCCGGAAGTCGTCTCGGTTCCACTGTAGATATTCGAGGCAGCCTTAGCCGACGGCTCCCTATCATAACCTATCGTAGCATTGTAATCTACCGGCTCCGCCTGTTTACTATCCGGCTTCTCCGGCCAAGCCTGCGGGGCCGGATCTCCCCAGCTCCCGTCAAGTTCGGGATTCGAACGGAAACCATTACCTGGATAATCACTCATTTTTCATCTCTCCTCTCTATAATATGAAGAAATATTTCCTGATCTGTCTCCTATAAACAATGTAAGGCATAAGATCTTTGCCGGTCTAATGATGGATACTCATTATACCGAGGAAATACTAATCTTTTTCTTTATGTCCCAAATCCTATCAGCAGGATGTGTATAATCTGTGTACATTTCCTGATTGCTTTGTGTTCACATTTACCTGATTGGGATAAGAAATGAAAGCCTTGTCGAAAAAGCAAATCTATTGTATCATAGATAGGATAAAAATTCACTTGCAATTATTTAGAAAGAATTAAAAGCGCTCCCGGCGTTTATGTTCTTTATTGGTACCTTCTCATGATCAAAGAAAATCAGAAAGCATTTAATCGAATTCATGTTATACTTGACGGACTTGTCATCTACATTTCTTTCTGTCTCAGCTACTATATTCGTTTTGACTGTCCCTTGTTCAAGGGTTTATTCTCCAGGAACGGCTACTGGCGGCAGCTGAGCCAGTACCAAAGCATGCTTGCGGTCCTGATCCCCGTCTATCTCCTCCTTTATGCCAGGTTCAAGCTCTACAAACCCAAGCGGTTCCAGCATCATACCGAAGAATACATGCACCTTTTCCAGGCCAATACCACCGGTATGATTTTCTTGCTGCTGGCCATCGTATTCCTGCAGATCCGCCACATACCCAGAAGTCTTCTGATCGTGTTTTATTGCATGACCATGCTGCTTGGTTTTCTGGAGCGGGCTCTGATCCGATTTGTACTGGAAAATAACCGACGCAAGGGTCATAATCTTAAGCATGTTATTGTCGTCGGCTTCAGCAAAGCGGCCGAGGCTTACATCGACAGAATTAAAACCAATCCCCAGTGGGGTTATAAGATTCACGGCATCTTTGATGACAATCTGGAACCGGAATTCAATTACCGCAATATATTCTGTATAGGTAAGATCAAGGATCTCAGCCGCTTTTTCGAGAATACCAACATGGATGAGGTTGCCATAACCCTTGCGATCTCCGAATACTATAAACTGGAAAACATCGTAAACATCTGCGAGAAATCCGGCGTCCACTCTAAGTTTGTCCCGGATTACTATCGTTTTATACCGACAAACCCGGTGACCGAAGACCTGAACGGACTCCCGGTCATCAATATCCGCAATGTTCCCCTTACGAATACGGCTAACCGGGTCATCAAGCGAATCATTGATTTTATCGGATCCTTCATCTGCATTATTATTTTCTCGCCCCTAATGCTGGTTACCGCCATTCTTGTTAAAAGAAGTTCCCCGGGTCCTATTATATTTACCCAGGAAAGGATCGGACTTCACAACAAGCCTTTTAAGATGTACAAGTTCCGGTCCATGGGTGTCCAATCTGCCGAGAAGGAAGCCAAAGGCTGGACCACCAGCAACGACCCCCGGGTTACACCGGTTGGGAAAGTCATCCGCAAGACCAGCATCGATGAACTGCCCCAGCTTTTCAATGTACTAAAAGGGGATATGAGTCTGATCGGTCCCCGGCCTGAACGGCCCCAATTTGTCGAGAAGTTTAAAGAAGAGATCCCTCGTTACATGATCAAGCACCAGGTTCGTCCCGGCATGACCGGATGGGCCCAGGTCTGCGGTTACCGGGGTGACACTTCCATCGAAGGCCGGATCGAACACGACATCTTTTATATAGAGAACTGGACCCTGACCTTTGATATCAAGATACTGATCCTCACTGTCTTCAAGGGCTTTATCAACAAGAACGCCTACTAAAGACCAAAGGCGGGAGACAAGTTTTCTCCCTGCCTGCCAGATAAAATATAAAAAGCAGGCAAACAACTTCGAAAATTCCCCTCTTTACATTCCTGATAAAGAGGGGTATATTTCTTTTGATCTGAATATGGAGGAAAGAAATATGAAAGATAATAGATACTATTCGGATGATTATGGTACGAACAGAAACAAAAGACCTGCCGGGCGGCCGGAAGGCAGCGGTCATACCGGAGGCCCTGCTCCTCGTTATGGCCGTAATCACGATGCCTTTTATGACCCCTATGAAGAGGAATCCGCTCCTTATCGGCAGCCCTATGAGGATCATCCGGATCCCAGACGGCGCCCTTCCATGCCGGACAACAGGGATGGCTATCTTAGCTACGGCCATCCCGGGAAAAAGAAGAAAAAGTTAGGCTGTCTCTTCCACATCCTTAGAGGACTTGCTGCCATCCTGCTCATTATTGTCATCTTACTCGGTATCATCCGGCTGGCATTCGGGCGAATGGATCATGCAGCCCTTGATACAGACCAGCTGGGCCGTGTAACAGAAGATAAGAACATGAAAAACTACAGAAATATTGTTTTATTCGGTGTTGACGACCAGGACAATACCATCCGGGACAAGGGCTCCCGGACCGACTGTATCATCATTGCAAGCATCCATAAGGTCAGCCACAAGGTGAAACTCATGTCCATTTACCGGGACACCTATGTCAGCATCGATGGCAATTATGACAAGATCAATGCAGCCTACTCCTACGGCGGTCCCGAGCTGGCCATCCGGACCATCAACCGGAATCTGGACCTGGACATCAAGGACTTTGCTACCGTCAACTTTAAGGCTCTGGCCGATGCCGTAGATATTCTGGGTGGCATTGAGCTGACCATCAAGTCGGAAAAGGAGCTTGAAAACCTCAACGCCTACATTGGCAACATGAACAAAATCAACGGAGGTAATTCACCCAAGTTTCAAAAAACCGGAACTTATACCTTTGACGGAAACCAGGCGGTCGCCTACTCCAGGATCCGCTACATGGAAGGCGGGGATCATGCCCGTGCCAGCCACCAACGTCTGGTAGTGGACGGCATCCTGAAAAAGACCAAGCAGCAGCCCTGGAAGATCCCTTCCATAGCCAGCAAGGTTCTGCCTCAATGCAAGACCAGCCTAAGTGCCAATGACCTGACTCTGCTGACATCCACCTTGCTTCTGACAGATATCAGCGACTCCCAGGCCTACCCATTTGAATCATCTGACAGCAGATATAACGGAATCTATTACGGATTCCCCAAAACCGTAAAAAGCAATGCCCGGGAAGCCCACCACTATCTTTTCGGCACCGAAGGCTATGAAGTCTCCGAAGAGCTTGGGAAAATCAGTGACAAGGTCCAGTATATTACGGATAATGAAGGGTTCTAAATGGCGAAACGGAGGAACGTTTCTTGGTTCAGGACAGATCAGGAGCGATACTTAATGAACAGGCAATGCTGAATTGGGGTTTAGCGGGGCAAAATTGAGGCAGGCGGATCCCGGTTTCCGACGCAGGACCCCGACCCGCTTCGCCAGGCTAA
>CAMOVS010000025.1 GCA_946627575.1 uncultured Lachnospiraceae bacterium | reverse complement strand
TTTCATGGTCAGGAAAACCGAGCGGAGGTTGACATTCATAACCTTATCCCACTGCTCCGGGCTGGTGGTCTCAAGGTCCGTCATATAAGAGATACCTGCTATATTGCAGAGAATGTCGATCTTGCCCCAGCGGTCCATGGTTTTCTGTACCGCACCCTGGATGACTTCCACGGAGGATGCGTCGCCGACAATATACTCAACTTCAACGCCCATATCCGTCAGTTCTTTCTCCACGGCTTCACCGGACTCCCCTTTTGCGATATCAATAATCGTCATGCCCTTCAGATCTGCCTTAGCAAAGGTAAGCGCCGTTGCCTTGCCGATTCCCTGGCTGGCTCCTGTAATAATACAGATTTTATCTTTTAAAGATACTTCAAACATAGCTTTCGCCACCTTTCTCCCAAGTTCATAAACAAGGCCGGGATACCGCCGCGTGCTCTACGCGAAAGCATCCCGGCCTTCTGTCATCATTTATGGATTACATGTCTATTGATGAATTCTGACAAATTCTAACGGATGAGCCCGGCTCAAAGGTCGGAATCAATCCTGTGCCCGCTCTTTATTCGTTTGTAATGCCGCGGATCACCTTAAGAGCATCAAAGGCCGGTTTCATATCCTCTCTGACAAGCTTCTTCTGCTTCTCATAGATGCTTCGATATAATTTGGTATTTTCCGGATTGGGCTTGTAGATCTTCTTAACTTCAAGCCATTTATCCCAGAAGTCCTCCAAGTTATCGATATCACCTACTGCGTAAGCGGCAGTGATGACGTTGGTCATAACAGCGCCGCCTGCTTTCTTCAGGGTAACAACCTCTGCGTCAAGCATATCGGCCTTGATCTGATTCCAGAGATCAGACCGGCTGCCGCCCTCGGTGATGGTGATCTTCTTAAAGTCGACTCCGCTGGCACGGTAGCTGTCGCCCATCTCCATGTAGTCATAGCCGATGGCCTCTAATACGGCTCTCCAAAGGACAGCCTGATCGGTGTCAAGGGTCATATTCAGGAAACAGCCGCTGGCATTGGCAGCTTCCTTGAATCCGCCGGACAGATAGGGCAGGAAGAGTACGCCGTCGGATCCGGCAGGAACCTCCTTGGCCCGCTCGGATAGCTCATCGTAGTATTCTGCATCATCCACCTTATTACATACATTATCGCGATACCAACGAAGAGCCATACCGCCTGTACGGACGATGCCCCAATAGAAATAGGTATCTTTCATGGTTCCTGAGTTGAAGATCAGGCCGGTTTCCGGTCTGGACAGCTCAGGCATAATCTTCTCGGTGGAAAGGCAGAACATAGCTGCTGTACCTGCTACATCTGCTGCCATGTTAGGACCGGTAAGACCTGCGCCGATCATGGACTGCATGGTGTCGCCGGCACCGCCGCAGATGGGCGTTCCTGCAGGAAGTCCTGTAAAGGCAGCATCCTCCTCATTGAGCCCGCCGATAATATCCCAGGGCTTCACAATCCTGGGCATGTATTTCTTATCGATTCCCAGGATCTCCAGCTGTTTGTCCGACCATTCTTTTTTGTAAATATCAAATCCGAGTCCCCAGCCGCTCATGGCACCCCAGTCGATGAAGGCATCTTTTCCTTTAAGTCCAGCCAGATTTAACAGACAATAAGGAGCGTTGTGCATGAACTTCACGCCATCTTTCTTGAAGTTCTCGTCGTTCTTAAGAAACCATCTGGCAAACATGGCAGGGAACATTACATTGGGAACCGGGTTTCCGCTTTCTTCTTTCCAGATCGTATGTCCTTCTGCGGTAAGGGCCGCTACATCGTCCGTGGTTCTTGAATCAATATAAATGATATAAGGAGTAATGGACTTTCCTTCCGCATTCACACCGCATATACCGCAGATGATACCATCACCGAAGATGGCACGGATTTCGCCGGGATCGATGCCTTTCTCCTTCGCTATACTTACAACATCACGGATTCCCATTTTGACCGCTTCATAATACTTTTCTGCATCCATCTGAACCCAGCCAGGCTGCGGATACTCAAAGAATGTAGGATAGCTTGTCTCTGCAACGCACTCAAGATCCAGATTGTAAAGAACGACTTTAACACTCTGTGTTCCCGCGTCAAAACCAATATAATACTTACCCATCGCGCACTCCTTCCTTTTGTAAAGATATCTGTTCACATTATTACAGCTTCCTTCCGGGGAAGAAGTCCACCCCCCCAGATCGACATTCTCCCCCCAAAGGCTTCTGCAATAAATTATAATTTTACAACAAAATTATAACACATTTTATGCACTATGTTAAATACAGAAAATATTTTCAATCCCTTATAAGGATAATCTGCACAGAATCACCCTTCCAAATATTATTATTTTTTATTATTCATACAAGAGCTGCCTCCTGTATCATCTTCGGGATAATATTATGTAAAAATGTAAGGTTTTGATCCGTTTTTCTTAAACCGGCCCAGGCCTTCTCCCTTCTGCCCGTATCCTGCAAGGAGGGCTTTCATGACCTCAAGGACTCCATCATGCCGGTTGTCGGGAGCAAGATAGCTGCAGGCTTCCTTAACCTCTTCCCGCGCATTTCCCACCGCAAAACTGTATCTGGCCAGTGCCAGGGTTCCCAGATCATTCAGATTATCGCCAATGACAAGTGTTTCTTCCGGACTGATCCCAAGCTGCTTCTGAACCCGCTTTAAAGAGGTTCCTTTATCCGAGCCGACGGCCACGATGTCAAGGTACTTGCTGCCGCCCCCGGCAACATCCACCCTCTTTCTCCATTTGGGCTGGAAGACCGGTGCTGTCACCTTCTCAATGGCACTCTCTCGATATACTGTATGTTTGAGGCATGGCTCCTCTACCTTAAGAAGATCATCTACCAGGGTTACATCATAACCGAACTGGTTCTTTATAAGACCATACATGAATTCCGATTCCACATAGCACATATGGCGGGTATCATGGAAGCAGAGGCAGTCCGGCAGCTTTCTTGTGTCCTCAATCAGACCCCGGGAGTCCTCTTTGGACATGGGCGCGCAGAAGATCTCCTTTCCTTTATAGAGAACGCAGGCACCATTTTCACCGATGACTATCATGTCATCAAAGACCGGATCGAACATCCGCCGGATGTTGGCAATCTGGCGGCCGGTTGACACACCAAAAAGGATCCCCTGATTCTGAAAAGCCCGGATGGCTTCAAAATAAGGCAAAGTCACCTTGCTTCCTCCTTCCGGCAGCAGGGTACCATCCAGATCGGTCAAAAACATTTTTATCATAATCGTACAACCTTTCTTATCGGGAAGGGAACAAGATCCGATCGGAAAGACATTCCGGGTTCCTTATGGCCCGGTATGATTCTTTGCCTTTCAGATGATCCTCAGCCTTTCAGATGATGTCAAAGTGTTTCATGGCATTCCACACTCCATCCTTATCAATGTCTGTAGTCACATAATCCGAAACCTCCTTGACCGAATCATAGCTGTTGCCCATAGCAATACTGGTTCCCACATGGGTCAGCATAGGCAGGTCATTGGGGCTGTCCCCGAAGACAAAGCAGTCTTTCTGGTCGATGTCAAAATAATCCAGCAGGAAATCCATGCAGCTGGCTTTGGTATATTTGAGAGGAAGAATCTCAGTAAAGCCATTACGGTTTTCTATGTACTGGTAGGGCTTGTCTCCCATCAGGCGGAGGAATTCTTCATGGGCTTCCGGGTCGGTCCAGAAGGAGACCAGCTTGTTGACCCGCATGCCTTCTTCCAGAAACAGGTGCATGGGAGCGCTATAATCTTCCCGGTAAGTCTTATCCAGGAAGTTCTTCAGGTTGGGATAGCAGGTCTGCCCGTAGAAGGCGTTGTCAGGATGCTTTTCTTGGGGAAGGCCTTTCAGACCGGCCAGCCAGCTAAAAGCCGGTTCGCTGAAATAGCAGAGGTCCGGCCCCTGAAAGATGGCCTGGATTCCCGTCTTCATCAGTCCATCGGCTATATATTGTATATCTTCTTGCGGAACAAACTCCTCAAGCAGGACCTGATCCTGGTATTCGATGTGGGCACCGCAGGCATAGGAAAAACCATCAAAGGGAAGCTCATAAAGAACTTTTTGGGTAAAAGACTTGCAGCGGCCGGTATTAATGTAAAGAAGGTGGCCGTTTTTGTGGGCGGCTTCCAGGGCAGCCCTGGCACTGTCAGGGACCGTATGGTTTTTCCCGATCATCAAAGTATCATCTATATCAAAAAACAATATTTTTCGTGACATGCTTCTACTCCTTATTGTTACTATCATCCACTGGTAAAGACATAGGCAGCAAGACCGCCAAAGACAGGTTAAGGGCCATTCAACCCGCCAATAATACAGCAAAGGCCGCTGCCTTATACCGGCAGCGGCCTTTCATTACTTATCACTCATCTGCCATACATGCCTGTCAAAGGCATCCGCATGTCGAGATTATAACAAGTGTCTTATTAGATCGCATAGAGGTTCTTGCTGTGGTCTTCTCCGAAGAGTCCCCATTTCTCAAGAGACCATGTAAGCTCGGGGCTGTTCTTAGCAGCTTCGCGCATATCGATGTCATTCATGCATGCATCAATAGCAACACGGAATGCCTTAGCACCTGCGCGCGGTCCCATACCATGGCCGTGGATACCAGCGCCAACGCCAAGAAGTATATCATTGCCTGCATCCATCATGAATCTCGGAACAAGACCCGGAACAACGCCGCCGCCTACGAAGGGAAGCATGGGCTTAAGGTCATAGAACTTAGCCTTAACAGCGATCATGTTGGTGATATAGTTATCAATAGTGTTATCAAACTTGCCATAAGGCGGCTGGGTCAGATAGATATCGCAGCCTGCCAGACGGGACAGCTTGGAAACGACCTTGGTGCTGATGCCCTGTACGGGTGAAGCAGTGAAGGCACCGTTGAAGCAGCTATGTCCAAGAATCGGAACATTGATTTCCGGATCTTCTGCCAGCATTCTGACTGCAGAATATCCAACGCCGTGAACATCGAGCATGATACAGTTACCACCGTTCTCGATAACGGTCATGGCATTATCTTTCAGTCTGCTTACTTCATCGGTGATGTTGCAGGCATAGAGTGTGTTCTCGCCCTTGATCTCTTTAGCTTTGGCAACAGCTTCCATGTTAGCTTTTACACGGTCAGCCAGCTTGTTGAAGGAACGATCTCCACCGATCAGCTCATCATCTTTGATTACATCAACGCCGCCTGCAGCAGCCTCAAGGAATAACTTAGCTCCAACATCGGGAGTGTATCCTGTACAAGGCTTGATCATGTTGTTAAGAAGCGGTCTGTCCTGAACGCCAAGGATATCACGGATACCCTGGATACCGAACTTGGGACCCTGGAACTTGTCAACGAACTTCTTGGGGAAGTCGATGTCAAGAAGCTTCAGGTAAGGCATGGACATGATATTTCCCATGATAGAGCCAAGCAGCAGCGGGATATTATTTTCAACGTTAGCTACCGGATATCCGATGCGGAGTACATAGTGGCGCATTCCGCCGTTAGGATAGGCAAGGTCAACGTCTTTCTGGTTCTCATATGCGAAAGGTACTTCATAGATGGCGATGATCTTGGAACAGTATTTTGCTCTCATTTCATCAGTCTCTTCCGGAACATCAATCCAGGAACCGGTGGTCTGCTCGATACCGATGGAAGCAGCTTTAATGATCGCATTCTCTTCCTTATCAGCACCGATAATATAAGTTGCAACCAGAAGGTCATCCATATCGCATCCTTCATACAGCGGGTTTAAGAGCGGGCTAAACATTCTGTCCTGTTGAATCATTTCATTTCCTCCATAGTATTTGATAAATTGTTATGTTGGGTTTCTAGATTGCTTTTATATTTCTAGCGGCTACCAGGTCTATCCCTGTTCCGCAGAAATTACTTTGAATAACGTCACCGATCTTAACCGGTGCTTCGATCTCGATCCGGCAGGATTCCCTGGCCGCATCCATCATCATGGGCTTGGGGATGGATCCGTTCGTCTTCACAGGAAGCAGATCCAGATCGCCGCCCTTTACTCGAACGGTAGAAGTAAATACACGAACCGGATTGGTGAACTCGGTTTTGGCATATTCTTCACCTCTGGGGCAGCTGAAGCCTTCGATGCTCTGAATGTTTCTATCATCATCATGAGTCACTGTAATATGGCATCCTTTCGGACAACGTATACAGATAATATTCGTTTTCGCCATCCTTAATCCCCTCCCTATTCAGCCACGGATACCGTGATCTCTTTCATATCTTCCGTCAGTTTCATGGTCGGCAGTGCCAGATTCACCATAGAACCGGGTTCTACGATATCTTTCTTGAACTTGGCCAGCACCTCGCCCTTATCGTCCTTGATCTCCATGGTGACGTTCTCCTGGGGATTGCGGACCCTCATGTAGAGACGAATCACCTTCTGGGACTCATCATGGTAACGGATGGACTGGGGTACCACGTAACCAATGTTATTGCCGGGTTTCACGGTAATGGGGTTCTTCCTGGGAGCATAGGTTCCGAAAATGTATCCGGCAGCTGCTCTTCCGGCCAGCTCGGACTCTTCTGTAACATTGTCAACCAGGTCATGAACATGAAGAACATTGCCGCAGGCAAAGATCCAATCCTTGTTGGTTCTTCTCTTCTCATCCACAACAGCGCCCCGGGTCACCCGATCAAGATCAACGCCGACCTTCTTGGACAGCTCATTCTCGGGAATAAGACCTACCGAAAGAAGCAGGGTGTCACAGGGGATGAAAACCTCAGTCTCAGGGATGGGGTTACGGTCAGGACCGACTTCGGCGATGGAAACACCTTCGACACGGTTCTTGCCATGAATCTTAGTTACCGTGTGGCTTAGATAGAGCGGGATGCCAAAGTCATCCAGACACTGCACTTTATTTCTCACAAGGCCTGTGGAATAAGGCATGAGCTCCAGAACGCCCTTGACATTGGCCCCTTCCAGGGTCATACGTCTTGCCATGATCAGGCCGATATCACCGGATCCGAGGATCACGATTTCTTTGCCCGGCAGATAACCGTTGATGTTGACATATCTCTGGGCTGTTCCTGCGCACATAACACCGGAAGGACGGTCGCCGGGGATGGTGATGGACTCTCGGGTTCTCTCACGGCAGCCCATGGCCAGGATGACAGCCTTGGTCTCCACCTCGAACAGTCCGTCTTCCGGATTGACCGCGATCACTTTCTTATCCTCCTGGATATCCATGACCATGGTGTTGACCTTAACGTCGATATCACTTGCTTCTACCTGATCGGAGAAACGGGTAGCGTACTCCGGTCCGGTAAGTTCTTCTTTAAAGTACTGGAGGCCGAATCCATTATGGATGCACTGCTCCAGAATGCCGCCTAACTTGCCGCCGCGCTCGCAGATGAGAATCTTCTCTACGCCGGCTTTTCTGGCTTCAAGGGCTGCAGCCATGCCTGCAGGGCCGCCGCCAACCACGACGATATCATAACTTAATTTTTTCATGGCTGCCTCCTTCCTGCAGAGCAAGTTCTTTTGCTCTCATTGCAAGGATTCTGGAATCTCTTCCCCTCTTTGTAACTTCTGTGGGGTCGATGCCTAGCTCTTCCTCAAGGATCTTCACTACTCTGGGACCACAGAAGCCGCCCTGGCATCTTCCCATGCCGGCACGGGTTCTTCTCTTGATACCGTCGAGTGATGTAGCAGGAATCGGACGGCGGATGGCATCCAGGATCTCGCCTTTGCTGATGGACTCACAGCGGCAGATGATCTGACCGTAGTCGGGGTTCTGGGCGATGAACTGGCTGCGCTCCTCGTAAGTCATCCTGTTAAGGATCACAGGTTTGGGACGTCCGGGAATCCAGTCAGGCTTCTTGGTGAAATCCAGGTCTTCGCCTACGGCACGAACCATCTCTTCTACCAGATCGGCGATGGCCGGTGCGGAAGAAAGGCCCGGGGACTGGATACCTACCAGGTTGATCATACCGCGGACGGTCCTGGCATGCTCTATGATGAAGTCCTCTGTGTTGGAAGCGGCTCTCAGTCCGGCAAAGACGGTAGTCACATCGCCGACCCTGGGCAGGTCCGGATACAGGTGATGGATCATGGTATTGTAGATCTCATCCAAGGCTTCCTTGGTGGTGGAGAAGTCCGTCTTGTCATCCAGCATCTCGGCATTGGAACCGGCCAGGATGTTGCCCTCTGTCGTAGGAACGATGATCATACCCTTGGAGGTCTCTGTGGGCGGGGAATAGATACAATGATTTACCCAGCCGCCAAATTGTTTGTCATACAAATAATACTGTCCGCGTCTGGGACGAACGTAGAAGTCTACATCCTCTACCATAGCGGCAATCTTATCGGAATAAAGACCGGCGGAGTTAATAACAACCTTGGGATAGAATACGCCGTTGGTTGTGATGACTGCATCGATCTTCTGATTCTTTACTTTAATATCGGTTACTTCCGTATTCAGAAATACCTTTGCCCCGTTGATCACGGCATTCTCAGCCAGTGCCATGGTCAGTTCGAAAGGATTCAGCACGCCGGTGTTGGGGTTGTAGAGGCCATATCGAACCGTCGGATTCATATGCGGCTCCTTGATCATCATCGCATCATGGTCGATAATCTCAAGGTTGGTTATACCGTTCTCTTCCGCCATCTTAACCTGCTTGTGCATGGTTGCAAGATCTTCATCGGTAAAGCCGGCGAAGATAGATCCGCACAGCTTCATGTCCACATGGAGTTCATCACACATCTCGCGATAAATCTCCTTGGTCGCCTTCAGTACCATCTTACCCTTCAGCTTATGACCATCTACATTGTAGCCGTCATGAAGCATGGAAGAGTTCGCCTTGCTGGTTCCGGTGCATACATCGCTTTCCTTCTCCACGATTACAACATCAATGTTGTAACGGGAGAGCTGACGTGCAATGCAGGCTCCGATCACACCGCCACCAATAATCAAAACATCTGTCTTCATATCAGCACCCTTTCTCATTATATTTGCTGCTGTCACCCTTCTCGGAGGCCGGAAGCACCTTCTCACTGCTCCTGTCTCCGCCTGAGACCGCCAAGGGTCTCCTGCCAGGTCCGGCAGAACCTGTCTGACCTGAACTTTTAATGAAAGCATAGCATGGCTTTTAATAAGTATCAATATGGAAAATAATTTCAATCACCCGTGAAAATAATTTCACATCGTCTCTTGATACCATAGCAGACATCACAGCAGATTCATCACCTTGTACTGTTAAAAAATGCTATGAAGAGCCCTATTTTCTCCACATCTTAATCATAATGTACAATAGGAATCTCTACAAGATTGAAATAATTTTCATTCCTGTCCTCAATTTTCATAAAATGCCGGCTGTCAAAACAATTATTCTGGTCACTATTCACAGCTTTGCCCCTCATCAAGTCAGATGACCGGGCCGGAAGGCACTTTTTCCCATATCGTTTCCATTACGCAAGAAGCCCGCTTACAGCGGGCTCCCTGCTTTATCTAAAACCTTCTCTGAAAAAAGACAATAGACATGGGTTATTTATTTACGTGGTCCACGGTATCATGGATGATATCGCGCATCTGCGGCCAGGTTCTTACATACTGGTCAAAGTAGAAGCTGTATTTCTCATGGGCTTCCGGATTCGGTGTGTAGGATTTGTCGATCTTAACCATCTCCTTGGCCGCCTCGGCAAGGTCTTTGTAGATGCCGCAGCCAACCGCTACGATCATGCAGTCGCCAAGACATCCGGCACTCTGGCTCTCTACGGTTGTGTACATGGGGATACCGGTGATATCGGCATGCATCTGCATCCAGAAATCAGACTGGGCCAATCCTCCGCAGGCGGCGATTTCTTTTACGATGTATCCGGCAT
>CAMOVS010000024.1 GCA_946627575.1 uncultured Lachnospiraceae bacterium | reverse complement strand
CAGGTTTAATGAATTTATCGTGTCCAAGCTCCTGGGCGGTGCTGTAGATGGCCTGGTAAGACACGGTCTCCCGGAGGAGAATATCGATGTGGCATGGGTTCCCGGATGTTTTGAGATCCCCATTATTGCCGACAAGATGGCTGCATCCGGCAAGTATGATGCAGTGATTGCCCTGGGTACGGTTATCCGCGGTTCTACTACCCACTATGACTATGTCTGCAATGAAGTATCCAAGGGAATCGCTCAGGTCAGCATGAAGACCGGTGTGCCGGTAATGTTCGGCGTCATCACTACGGAGAACATTGAGCAGGCTATCGAAAGAGCCGGAACAAAAGCTGGCAACAAGGGATATGATTGTGCCCTTGGAGCGATCGAGATGATTAATCTGGTCAAGGAAATCGAGAAATAGAAGATCAGAAAATAGGGCAATCGTAGTTGACAATACTTCCGTATAAAGCGTATACTTTGTCATGCGAACTAATGAAAGTGATCCGAGGGCTTCCTGCCTGATCCGGCTACGGAAGCAACGATGACTTAAATCACAATCTGCCCGGCGGAATTAGGTCGGAGGAAAAGGAGAATTGTTATGACAGCTATTACAAAAGAAACCAGAATCGGCGATATGCTGATGGAAGATATGGGGATCGCAGCCATCCTTATGGCAGCAGGAATGCACTGTGTAGGATGTCCGGCTTCTCAGATGGAGAGCCTGGAGGAGGCCTGCATGGTTCATGGAATGGATGCGGATATGGTTATGAACCGCATCAACGATTATCTTGCCAACAAAGAGAAATAATAAGAAGGGCATGAATATCTGAACAGGATTTGTAAAAGGGAGCTGCTGCTCGTGCTGTGCTGCTTGAGAATAGCATAGCATGAACGACAGCTCCCTTTTTGTGAATGTTTTTTTGGATATTGACCGGCAGGAAGGCCTGAGACTTTAAGCGAGCGTGCTCAGAGTCTTTACGGCATCTTCGCCAAGAAGAACCCGGTAGTGTTCTTTGAAATAGGATTCCAGGGCATCCGTATGATGAATGGGAAAACCGAAATCACATACCAGATGGCAGGAACGGTCGTATGCTCCGTCATCTTCCTCCGGTCTGTGCAGAACCAGAAGATAATCGTTCTCATAGGGATTCTTATAAAGGGCGCTGCTTCCATTGAAAAAGGGTTCAATCAGGGCACAGCAGGAGGATACGGTATTCATGGAGGAAAAGGAAAACATATGAACAGCTTCTGCCTTCTTATTTGCTTCTATCCTTCCGGATCCGCCGGCAGCCGGTTTTTTCCTGGAAGAGCTTCTTTCCGGAAGCGGATTCTCCGCCTCAGGACTGACGGCAGGAAGCTCTTCTGCCTCTTCGGCATCCTTGCCCGGAAGAGCCTCTGCAGAACTCTCATCTTCCATGAACTTCTTCCGGAGGAGATCATTGAAGAACTGCATGAGTTTGGATCCTTCTTCCTCTTCACTGTCTTCTTCCTCATTCTCCGCACCAGCATCAAGATGATCTTCCCTTCCCGGATCCATGTCAATCTCGTTGGAGATCAGCTTGTTAAAACGGGAAAACTTGTCTTCGAATTCATCCGGATCTTCCACCCTGGTAATAACCAGGATCAGACAATCTTTGGATACGGGGATCGCTTCTATCATAAGGGGGAATTTTTCATCTGTCTCAAAGCCATGTTCAATATATGCCTGCTGCATAAGATCTTTTAGGAGGTCACGGGCCTTTTCCGAACCCATAACCAGTTCGGCCAGACGCAGATGGCGGTCTTCAAAATCATCCCGGGTAAGGGTTGCCCGGATCTGATGATCATTTATTCTTTCTATAGTCATTCTAAATAAGTCCTTTCCGTCTGTTATCATCTCGGAAGGAGGCCAGGCTCCCTTCAAGCAGACCATAGGGGTAATCCGGAATGGATCGGAGATAATTATCTGGAAACTGAATTACAGTATAGCCATAAAGGACTCTATTGTAAAGAAGAAAAATACAATTGTAAATAAATAGTAATAATGATATATTATAGAAGCGGCATTGATTGTTAGTAACAGCTATTTGCAGATGAGCAGGTTTTGCGCAGCAGAATATTTTTTCGATCCCTATACCAAGGAGGAAATGCCGCAATCTTTGACTTCAAAGGGTGTTCATGTTATAGTAATACATCATTATCGCCCTGCAGGCATAGCGCCGGACGGATGGACGAAAATGACAATGATTCAGCGGAAGATTGTGAGGGAACCTGGATGGATAAGGCTTGGTCAATGAAAACAGAGTGTGTCAGGATGGATCTTCTGGACGAGGATGCCAGGTCAGAAGCTCTGGACCGGGCCGGCAGGATCATCCGGGAGGGAGGCCTGGTGGCCTTTCCTACCGAGACGGTTTATGGGCTTGGCGCCGATGCCATGAATGCTCAGGCCGCGGCCCGGATCTATGAAGCCAAGGGCAGACCTTCCGACAATCCGTTGATTGTACATATCGCTGATTTTGCCGAGGCGGAAGCATTGTCCGGGGACATTTCTCCGGGAGTCCGGAAAATCATGGAGACTTTCTGGCCTGGTCCTCTGACGATCATTCTTCCGAAAAGACCGGAAGTTCCCGACGGGACCACAGGAGGACTGCCGACGGTCGCGATCCGGATGCCTTCGCATCCTTTGGCTGCGGAACTGATACGAAAGAGCGGCCGGATGATTGCCGCTCCCAGTGCCAATCTTTCCGGCAGGCCCAGTCCTACGACTGCAGACCATGTGTATGAGGATATGAAGGGGCGGATTCCCATGATTCTTGACGGGGGACCGGTGAATATCGGCATTGAGTCGACCATCCTGGACATGACGGAAGAAGAGCCGGTGATACTAAGACCGGGTTACATTAGCCCCCGCGACCTGAGCCGGGTATGGGGCGGGCAGATCCATTTGGACCCTGCGGTTGCATCCCGGACCATGAAGAAAGATATTAAAGCAAAAGCTCCCGGCATGAAATACCGTCACTATGCTCCCAAGGGGAGATTGACCTTGTTTGAAGGGCCTTCTTCTGCCGTGACGGCAGCGATCAATGCTCTGTCTGCAAAAGACCGTAAGGCGGGCCTTCGTGTCGGCATAATCGGTACGGAAGAGACGGAGAGCCTGTATAAGGGGGATGTTGTGAGGGCTGTGGGCAGCCGCCAGCATCCGGAAACAATCGCTGCCGGTCTTTACCGGATCCTCAGGGAGATGGATGACCTGAATTGCGCATCCATCTATTCTGAAAGCTTCTATGACGAGGACCTGGGGGAAGCCATTATGAATCGCTTGCTGAAGGCAGCCGGCTATCGGCATATCAAGGTAAAACCAGGGCTGGGTGAAGAAGGCTTTTTTATAGAAGAAACGGATGTCCCGGGAGGAGCCTTGTGATGACAGACAGGGAAAAAAGACAGTTGGAAAGCCGCCGCCGGTCCATGAGAATGGTGGTACTCATTCTTCAGCTGGGTCTGACGATGCTGACGGCAATATTCCTGTGCGGTATCATCGGACGGATTCTGGGAGACCGTCTTCATAACCTGTTTTTGTTTCCTTTGTTTCTGCTGCTGGGTATTTTGGCAGGATTTCGATCCTGTTACCGGATGATTTTGAAGTTCACCAGTCTGAAGAACCCGGAAGGGGTCGGACTGGCAGAAGATTATAATGATTGGATAAATGACTTTTCCGGTGGCGATTCCTGCCAGGAAGAAGAATCGGGAGGGGAATGTCCCGGAGATGAGGGAGTTGATGCTGATGAAAGATCCGCTTCTTAGAGAGACCCAGATTGATCTGATGGTCGGCTGCCTTGCATACAGCCTGGTCATGGAATTGCTGGGCCTTGTCATTATGCCCGACAGACTGTCCTACAGTCTGGGACTCCTGCTGGGGACGCTGACAGCCCTGGCGGCAAGCTTCAGTATGTATCTGGGGATCATGCACTGCAGCGGCATGGACGCCCGGTCGGCTGGAAGGAAGATGGCCGCCATGAGCATGCTGAGGACTGCAGGAATATTTCTTATATGTGCGATCGGCCTTCTAAGCTCAAGGTTCAGCTTTGCAGGCATACTGATCGGCCTTCTGGGACTGAAAGTATCGGCCTATCTGCACGTATATACCAATGTCTATATAACCAGGAAATTATTTCGCAAATATTTATAGAAGACATGCCTTCCATATAGTTATTGTATCTGCTATAGGAAGGGTCTGTTCATCAGGCGATTGTTGGAGATATTTATCAGAAGGAAGGTGGGATTATGGCATATGGGACAGCGGGATCCGCTGCAGTGCCCATGTTGCTAAACAGTGACAGCAAGGCGGATTTTTTTATTCACAGTTATCATGAGTTCCGGCTTTTTGGCGGGCCGGTGGTTTCTATCAATACGACCATGGTTACGACCGTGATTGTATGTCTCTTTATCCTGGCCCTGATATTGATTGCCAGACATGAGATCATGAAAGATTATGACGAGCCCAATCTGGTACAGAATCTGGCGGAGATGCTGGTGGAGTCTCTGGACGGCATCGTCAACAGCAATATGGGCAAACATGCCAAGCCTTATATTAATTATGTGGAGATGCTGATGATCTTCATCTTATTCTCCAACATATCCGGCCTCTTTGGCCTGCGTCCGCCGACGGCGGATTTTGCGACCACCTTTGGCCTGGCTTTCATTACTTTTATTCTAATAGAAGTGGCTTGGGTCAAATCCAACGGGATCCGCTTTGTGAAGGACCTGTTTGAACCTTTGCCCATCTTTTTTCCGGTCAATGTGATCAGCGAGTTTTCCACGCCGGTATCCATGTCCCTGCGTCTTTTTGGCAATGTCATGGCCGGCACCATCATGATGGCTCTGTGGTATGCCCTGATGCCCTGGTTTGCTAAGATCGGACTGCCGTCCTTTCTCCATGGTTACTTTGATCTCTTTTCCGGGGTTATACAGACCTATGTATTCGGCATGCTGACCATGGTATTTATCACAGACCGCTATCCGGATTAGCATTATACATTGATTTTAGAAAGTTCTTTTATATAGCATTGTTTAATTTATGTAAGGAGGACCCATTATGTCACAGATTACAAATGAAGGTTTAGTAGCAGCTTGTTCCTGCATCGGCGCTGGTCTTGCCCTGATCGCCGGTATCGGTCCCGGAGTCGGACAGGGAATCGCCGCCGGATACGGTGCTTCCGCAGTAGGCAGGAATCCCGGGGCCCGGGGTGATATCACATCCACCATGCTTCTTGGTCAGGCAGTTGCGGAGACGACAGGTCTTTATGGTCTGGTTATCGGCCTTATCCTGTTATTTGCCAATCCTTTGATCGGACGTTTCTCCTAAGATTGTGCGAAAGATCCATAGAAGGTTCCTGAGGGAACAGCAAGAGACAGATTGGATGCCAATCGAAAGGAGGCCGGGGCATGCTTTTAGACACGCTGGTCTATGACCAGAGGATATTCGGCCTGGATCCACAGCTTCTTTTCCAGATGTGTTTTCAGATGCTTGCGGTATTCATCCTCTTCCTGCTGGGAAGTTATCTGCTGATCGACCCGGTCAGAAAGATTCTCAACAACCGGAAAGAGCGGGTAATGAAGGATGTCCGTGATGCGGAGCAAAGCCGGCAGGAAGCCGAAGCTTTACGGGAAGAATATGACAAAAAATTAAAAGAGATCCATCAGACAGCGGAGCAGATACTCGATGAATCCAGAAGGAAGGCCCTTGTCAGGGAAGAGGAAATCCTTGCCGATGCCAGGCAGGAAGCCGGACGTATCATCGAGAATGCCCAGCGGGAGGCTGAGCTTGAGAAGAAGCGGGTGAAGGATGAGGTGAAGCAGGAAATCATTTCTGTATCAACTCTTTTATCCGAGAAGATTATCGGCGCCTCCGTGAATGCTGACAAGCAGAATGCTCTGTTTGAGCAGACCTTGAAAGAGATGGGTGAAGCGACATGGCAAAACAGCTGAGCAGTATATACGGACAGGCTCTGTTTGAAGCCGCTATGGAAGATGGGCGGGTAGATGAGCTCTACGAAGAAGTGCTGGCGGTTCGAAAGATCCTGGATGAGAATGAAGATTTTCTTCGGATCCTGAGACATCCGAAGATCCCCAAGGAGGAGAAGCTTGATCTGCTTGATCGGGTATTTGCAGAGAGAGTATCCGGAGATCTGGCAGGATTATTCCATGTGGTTGTGGAGAAGGACAGACAGAAGGAGATTCCCGCGATTCTGGAGGTATTTATTAGCAAGGTTAAGGAGTACCGGGGCATTGGTACTGCTTATGTGACTGCCCCCTTCCCTCTGACTTCTGACCAGAAGAAGAAACTGGAAAACAGGCTCCTGGAGACCACCGGATATCAGTCTTTTGAAATGATATATCAGGAGGATCCCTCTCTCCTGGGAGGTCTGGTGGTAAGGATCGGGGACAGGGTTCTTGACAGCAGTTTGAAAACCCAGCTCCTCAGCCTGCAGAAAGACCTGATGAGAGTCCGGGTCTGATAGAATTATCCAATACAAACGAAAAAAGGAGTGACAGGCTCAATGAATATAAGACCTGAAGAGATCAGCTCTGTCATAAAGGAGCAGATCAGGCAGTATTCGGGAAAGCTGCAGACATCGGAAGTGGGCACCGTGATCCAGGTCGCGGACGGGATTGCCAGAGTCCACGGTCTGGAGAATGCCATGCAGGGCGAGCTGCTGGAATTTCCCGGAGAAGTATACGGTATGGTCATGAACCTGGAGGAGGACAACGTAGGAACGGTTCTCCTGGGTGACCACCGAAATATCAGTGAGGGCGATACCGTAAAGACCACGGGCAGAGTGGTTGAAGTGCCTGTGGGAGATGCCCTGACCGGCCGGGTAGTCAATGCCCTCGGCCAGCCTATTGACGACAAGGGTCCCATAGAGGCTGATGGTTATCGGCCCATCGAAAGGGTAGCCCACGGCGTTATTGAGAGAAAAGGAGTGGACACGCCGGTCCAGACCGGTATCAAGGCCATCGATTCCATGATACCCATCGGACGTGGACAGAGAGAGCTTATTATCGGTGACCGGCAGACCGGCAAGACAGCGATCGCCATCGATACGATTATTAACCAGAAGGGTCAGAACATGCACTGTATCTATGTGGCTATCGGCCAGAAGGCATCGACGGTCGCCCATATCGTGAAGACCCTGAATGAATACGGTGCCATGGCCTACACCACGGTTATCTCCTCGACAGCCAGTGAACTGGCTCCTCTCCAGTATATCGCTCCTTATACAGGCTGCGCCATCGGAGAGGAATGGATGGAAAGGGGCGAGGATGTTCTGGTCATCTATGATGACCTGAGCAAGCATGCTACGGCTTATCGTACCCTGTCCCTGCTGCTGAGACGTCCGCCCGGGCGTGAGGCCTATCCGGGAGATGTATTCTATCTCCACTCCAGACTGCTTGAGAGAGCCTCCCGTCTGTCCGACGACCTGGGCGGAGGATCCCTGACAGCCCTTCCCATTATCGAGACCCAGGCAGGTGATGTATCAGCCTACATCCCTACCAATGTTATTTCCATAACAGATGGACAGATCTATCTGGAGACCGAGGCCTTCAATGCCGGTTTCCGCCCGGCCATCAATGCCGGCCTGTCGGTATCCAGGGTTGGTGGAGCTGCCCAGATTAAGGCTATGAAAAAGATTGCCGGTCCCATCCGTACCGAGCTGGCCCAGTACAGGGAGCTGGCTTCCTTTGCCCAGTTCGGATCCGAGCTGGATGCCGATACGAGACAGCGGCTTGATCAGGGAGAGAGGGTAAGGGAAATCCTTAAGCAGCCCCAGTACAAGCCTCTTCCTGTGGAAAAGCAGATCCTTACCATCTATGCGGTAACCAGACGATACCTGCTGGATATTCCTGTAGACCGGGTTCTGGAATTCGAAAAAGGTCTGCATGACTATGTGGACAGCAAGTATCCGGAGATCTATAAGCAGATCCGTCAGACCAAAGAGATCGGAGAGGATACGGAAGAACTGATCAAAAAGGCGATTGCCGAGTACAAAGAGATCTTTTAAGGGCGGTGATTAGACATGGCTTCTATGAGAGATATCAAGCGGCGCAGGGACAGCATCGAGAGTACCCAGCAGATCACCAAAGCCATGAAGCTGGTGGCCACAGTCAAGCTCCAGAAGGCTAAGACAAGAGCTGAGGAATCCAAACCTTATTTTCACAAGCTCTATGAGACGGTCCAGTCCATTCTCTCCAGATCGGGCAGCCTGGACCACCCCTATCTGACCGGCAACGGATCCGGAAAAAAAGGTCTGCTTGTGGTAACCTCCAACCGGGGACTGGCCGGCGGCTACAATAACAATGTAGTTAAAAAGATAGAAGAGCCTGGCTGGAATAAAGAAGATCTGCTTATCTGGGGGATCGGCAAGAAGGGAATTGAGACCCTGACCCACCGAGGTTATACCATCCATGATGACGACTCGGATATCATGAATGATCCTCTTTTCTCCGATGCCGTTGCGACCGGAAAGAAAATGCTGGACGCCTATATGTCAGGAGAGATCGGGGAAATCTATATAGCTTATACCAACTTTAAAAATACGGTAGTCCATGAGCCGGTTCTGCTCAAGCTTCTCCCTGTGGATCCTGCTGCTTTTGCCCTAGAAGAAGGAGAAGGGAGTAAGGAGTCCTCTCCCATGAACTATGAGCCTGAAGCCGAAGAAGCTCTGGATATGCTGATCCCCAAGTATATCAATTCGATTATATACGGGGCCTTCATCGAGGCCGTTGCCAGCGAAAACGGCGCCAGGATGCAGGCTATGGATTCTGCCACCAGTAATGCTCAGGATATGATTGCCACCCTGTCTCTGGCTTATAACAGGGCAAGACAGGGAGCGATCACCCAGGAGCTGACGGAGATTATATCGGGAGCAGAAGCCCTGAGCTAAAGTGTTAATGTAAATAAATACTTTTAAACTTTTAAGAGGAGAATAAAGATGGAAGCACAGAATACAGGGAAGATTACCCAGGTGATCGGTGCTGTTCTGGATATCAAATTCGGGAAGGGCATGCTGCCGGAGATCAACGATGCTGTATCCATCACGCGCAAGGATGGCAGCAAACTGGTTGCCGAAGTTGCCCAGCATCTGGGAGATGATGTGGTACGCTGCATCGCCATGGGGCCGACGGATGGTCTGGTCCGGGGCATGGACGTCACAGCCACGGGATCCCCCATCACAGTTCCGGTGGGAGAAGCCACCCTGGGCCGGATCTTTAACGTCTTAGGCGATCCGATCGACAACAAGCCGGCACCGGAAGGCGTCAGAAGAGACCCCATCCACAGGAAAGCCCCTACTTTTGCCGAACAATCTACGGATATGGAGATCCTTGAAACCGGCATTAAGGTGGTCGACCTCCTCTGCCCCTACCAGAAGGGCGGTAAGATCGGCCTCTTTGGAGGAGCCGGTGTAGGAAAAACCGTCTTGATTCAGGAGCTCATCCGCAATATCGCTACCGAGCACGGCGGTTACTCCGTATTTACCGGTGTAGGAGAGAGAACCAGAGAAGGTAATGACCTATACACCGAGATGAGTGAATCCGGCGTTATCGACAAGACCGCCATGGTATTCGGCCAGATGAATGAGCCGCCGGGAGCTCGTATGCGTGTTGGCCTAACAGGCCTGACCATAGCAGAATATTTCCGTGACGAGGCAGGAAAAGACGTCCTCCTCTTCATCGATAATATATTCCGATTCACCCAGGCAGGTTCCGAGGTGTCAGCCCTCCTCGGCCGTGTGCCCAGCGCCGTAGGCTACCAGCCCACCCTCCAGACTGAGATGGGAACCCTCCAGGAGCGTATTACATCAACCAAGAACGGATCCATCACCTCCGTCCAGGCCGTCTACGTCCCGGCG
>CAMOVS010000023.1 GCA_946627575.1 uncultured Lachnospiraceae bacterium | reverse complement strand
TTATTTGATAATCTCCTTTATAAATGGATTCAATATGCGCAGATTCCATACCTTGATGGTGAACCCGACACAACTTCCGATTATATCATGTCAAGCTTTCCTGCTCAATCACAATCGGTGATAATATTTCATTTTTTGGCAATAATTCCGGCTTTTCGATAGTAATATTCCTAAATGAATGCTACAATCAAAACAATCTGTTGGGACCGGGGGACGGGGCCTTTGACACCCCAACCAGTCCCGGACATCCGGAGAATTGGACACAGAGTAGAAAGGGTGATTGGATGCAATACAGGGAAGACCGCAAAGGAAATAAAATCTCTATCCTTGGATATGGCTGCATGAGATTCAGCCAGAAGCTTGGAAGGATTGACCTGGCTAAAGCAGAGAAGGAGATAATGACCGCCTTTCGGGGAGGGGTCAATTACTTTGATACCGCCTACATCTATCCCGGCAGTGAAGCCGCCTTGGGCAAGATCCTTGAGAAAAACCATATAAGAGACCAGGTGAATATCGCCACCAAGCTGCCTCATTATATGATGAAGAAGCCGGGCGATATGGAAAAGTATTTCTCCGAGGAGCTAAAAAGGCTGAGGACGGATCATGTGGATTATTATCTGATGCATATGCTGACCGATGTCCGCACCTGGGAGAGACTGAAGGGGCTGGGTATCATGGACTGGCTTGAGGAGAAGAAGGAGAGCGGAGCCACCCGCCAGGTCGGCTTCTCCTACCATGGCAATTCGGACGCCTTCTGCCGGCTTTTGGATGCTTACGATTGGGATTTCTGCCAGATCCAGTATAATTATATGGATGAGCACAGTCAGGCCGGCCGGACAGGCCTCCATTATGCCGCAAAGAAAGGCATTCCTGTGATCATCATGGAACCCCTGCGAGGAGGGAAACTGGTCAACAACCTTCCGCCCAGGGCCAGAAAACTATTCTCTGTCTATCCTGAAAGGAAGAGTCCGGCTGAGTGGGCTTTCTTATGGCTATGGAGCCAGCCGGAGGTTACCTGTGTCCTGTCCGGTATGAATTCTATCGAGATGGTCCGAGAGAATGTGGCCGCTGCCTCAGGAGCAAAGCCCTTAAGCAAAAGGGACCGCGTCCTTCTTAAGAAGGTGGCCCAGGCCATCAACGCCAAGATAAAGGTCCCATGCACAGGCTGCCGCTATTGCATGCCCTGTCCTCAGCATGTGGATATTCCCGGTACATTTGCAGCTTATAATCGCAAGTATACGGACGGAACCTTCACTGCGCTGACCGAGTATGCCATGTGCACTTTGATGAGAAAGGATACAACCTCCGCCTCAAAGTGTATCCAGTGCGGCAAATGTGAGAGGCATTGCCCCCAGGGTATAGCCATCCGCAGAGAGCTCCGCAATGCCGTAAAGGGTCTGGAGGGAATCCCTTACAAAACTGCATCGAGGGTGATGAACTTATTTATGAAATATTAGGCAGGAGTCTTTGACATCAGAACCACTCTTATCATAAATAAACCCCCGTCTGCAGAGTGAAAAGCAGACGGGGGTTAAAAACACGATTGGCAGACTACAGATTATTCTTTTCGATATAGATGTCCATATATTTCATGGCATCCATGCCGTGGCCGGCGGTCAGAAAGTCCATTCCCATGGATCGAATCTTCTTATAGAGATCGATCAGAAGTTTTTCGTTGGTCGTGATGGTATTCAGAGTGAAGCACATCACCACATCGAACTCGTGATTATCCATGGCTTCCTCAAACCGATGGAAGGAAGGTCTGTCCAGGGTATTGCTGTCATACTGACCAAAATCGGTATAATGAAAGAATTCACATTCTCCATATATCTCTTCCGCCACTTCATGACATTTCTCATAGGAGGCCAGCATTTCGTTGATGAAATGCCGGTAGCAGATCTTACAGGCTCCTCTGAAATATTGATAATGATAGATACCAACTTTTTTCATGTCTATGTCAACTCCTTCGGCGTATTTGATGGTCTTTCACCAATACAATGACTTGCGAGGACCTGTGAATTATTCCTGGTCACCTTTGTCGCAGTAAGCCGTGATCATAACCTTAACCACCTCTTCGATGGAAGGCTGTCGGGGATTCTCCGGCATGCCGGTGTCGGTCATGGCGTTCTTAGCCAGGGCTAATGCGTCATCAGGATTGAAAGCCGTGTCGGAAAGCTTGGGGATTTTGATCCGCTTTTCCATCTCCTCGATATAAAGGATGGCTGCCAGAGCCGCCTGGTCTGTGGTCAGCTCAGCCGTGTTAAAGCCAAAGGCCTGGGCAACATCAGCATAGCGGTCGGCACAGTGGGTCATGTTAAAACGCATGACGTAGGGCAGCATGATGGCGTTAGCCACCCCGTGGGGAGTGTCATAGAAGCCGCCAAGCTGGTGGGCGATGGCATGCACCATGCCAAGACCTGCGTTGGAGAAGGCCAGGCCGCCCATATACTGGGCCCAGCACATCTGGGTTCTGGCTTCCATGTCGTGACCGTTCTCCACTGCCCTAACCAGATACTGGCCGATGAGCCGGATGGATTCCAGAGCGATTCCATCGGTGAAAGGACATCTGGATTTGGCCACATAGGCTTCGATCGAGTGGGTCAAAGCGTCCATGCCGGTTGCTGCGGTCAGTGACGGGGGCATGTCCACCATCATAGCCGGGTCGTTGATGGCCAGGTAGGCCAGGGAATTGCTATCGACACAGAGCATCTTGCTCCTGCGGACTTCATCCGTGATGACGAAGGCTCTGGTGACCTCCGAACCGGTGCCGGCTGTTGTATTGACGGCGATCAGGGGCTGGCCCTTCTTCTCAGACAGTTCCAGTCCGTTATAGTCTTCCACAGTGCCTCCGTTGGTCACCAGGATGCTGACGCCCTTGGCCACATCGATGGGAGAACCGCCTCCAACACCGATGACAAAATCACAGCCTTCCCGGTCATATTGAGCCTTGGCTTCATTGACGATGGACACAGTCGGGTTAGGTTTTACTTTGGAATAAACCGTGTAGGGTATGGAAGCGCCATCGAGCACATCCGTCACCATCTTCAGGGTACCGATCTTCTCAAGACCCGGGTCTGTGACAACCAGGGCCTTGCTGCCTCCAAAAGCGCTGATATGACGTGGAATCTCATTAATACAGCCTTCGCCGATAATGGTGTGAACCGGCTGGTATAATTCTTTAAAAGCCACGGTATAACCTCCTTAAGCTGAAGCCTGCCCGGGAATCCGGCACAGGCATGATTATTTTACTTTGATTATACTTGTAATGAACAATAACAAAATGCTCATAGTTAGTTCAGCTTAATTATATCAGATTTTTTGGAAATTGTATTCTGTAATTTGTCTTACTTTATTGGAATATTCCATACTGGTCCTCTGATAATTATCAAACAACTAACATTTGGGGATTTGTCTTAATATTATCGGTGTTATTACCTTCATTCTGTGGTAGAATAATTTTTAACTCAGATGGAATCTGGAGGAAGCAAAATCTGCATTAAGGCAGAATCTGCATGAAAGAAACACGAGGCAAGGGGCCCCCATAAGATCAGTAATGATCATATGGTGAGAAGAAAGGAAAGAGATCATGGGAAAGAATTTACTTGTGGCCCAGTCAGGCGGGCCGACGGCAGCCATTAACGCTACTTTAGCCGGAGTGATCCGGATGGCAAAGGAAAGAGAAGAGATCGACACGGTTTATGGCGGTATCCACGGCATCCAGGGGATCCTGGAAGAGCGCTTCGTCAATCTTTCGGAGCTTGTGAAAGATGAGGAAACCATGAGCCGTCTGGCCAGAACTCCTGCGGCAGCGCTCGGCTCCTGCCGTTTTAAGCTCAATGATATTAAGGAAGACGACAGCCAGTACCGGCAGATCGTCGACATCTTCCACCGGCACAACATCGGTTATTTTATTTATATCGGCGGCAATGATTCCATGGATACGGTGGCCAAGCTTTCCGGTTACTGCAAGGAAAATGGAATCGAAGATATTGTAGTAGTCGGCGGCCCCAAAACCATTGACAACGACCTCTGCGGCATTGACCACTGTCCGGGATTCGGATCCGCGGCCAAGTATATTGCCACGGTTTTCGCCGAGCTGGAACAGGAGATGCTGGTTTACGACACCAAAAATGTCATCATTGTTGAGATGATGGGGCGGCATGCAGGATGGCTGACCTCAGCAGCCGCCCTGGCCCAGAACCGGAACAGCAATCTGCCCTATCTTATCTATCTGGAAGAACGCCCCTTCTCCGTGGACCGCTTTATTGCGGATGTGGAGGAGAAGCTGAAGACCTCCAACGCGGTGATGGTGGCTGTCAGTGAAGGCGTTCATGATGAGGACGGGGTCTTCATCTGTGAGCAGATCAGTTCCGGAAAGGGGCTGGATGTTTTCGGCCATGCCCAGCTGTCCGGAACCGGTAAGATCCTGGAAGACCAGGTAAGCAGGAGGATCGGCTGCAAGGTTCGGTCCATCGAGCTGAGCCTGCTCCAGCGCTGTGCCGGACATATCCTCAGCAAGACGGACATCGAGGAGTCCCGGACCCTGGGATCCCATGCGGTTACCATGGCTGTGGAAGGCAAGGGGGGACAGATGTCCTCACTCCGCAGAGTCAGTGACAGCCCCTACCAGGTGGTATACGAGGGCGTGGACATCGGCAAAGTGGCCAACCTGGAGAAGAAGATCCCTCAGGAATGGATCAATGAGGCCGGCAACGGGGTGACACAGGATCTGATCACCTATCTTGCCCCTCTGGTGGAAGGGGAGCTGTGCTGCGACTACGAGAAGGGTATCCCCTGTTACGTTAAGCTCAAATAGAGGATGCTGCCGGAAGATGGTATTAGACGGAGAAAGACGGAGTTTTTCCGGACTCCATTAAGGGAGATGACACCATGGCCAAAAGTTCCAATCAGAAGTTAAAACTATTATACCTTGCAAAGATTTTTGCGGAAGAGACGGATGATGAACATGGACTTACCATGGCTCAGATCATATCCGCTTTGGAAGAACGGGGTATCCGGGCTGACAGGAAGACCATCTATACGGATATTGAAGAACTCCGGGCTTTTGGTATGGAAATCATTGACGAACCGGCCGGTAAAAGCTGGCATTATTATCTGGGAGCTCGGGAATTCGAGCTCCCGGAGCTTAAGCTCCTGGTGGATTCCGTGCAGTCAGCCAGATTCATTACCGACAGAAAGTCCAAGGACCTGATCGGCAAGCTGGAGTCCCTGGTCAGCCGTCACCAGGCCAAACAGCTTCACAGGCAGGTGGTTTTTTCAGGCCGCGTCAAAGCCATGAATGAAAGCATCTACTATAGTATTGACATGCTCCACGAGGCCATCAGCAGGAACTGCAGGGTTCGTTTTCATTATTTCCAATGGAACATTAAGAAGGAAACGGAGCTGCGCAGGGGCGGAGACTGGTATGAGGTTAGTCCATGGGCCCTTTTGTGGGATGACGACAACTATTATCTGGTGGGATATGATGCGGCCTACCAGCAGATTCGTCATTACCGGGTTGATAAAATCCTCCACATGTCGATCTTGGATGTGTCCAGGGATGGCCTCCAGGCCTTTCGGGAATTTAACCTGCCCCGATACTCCAATAGCCTTTTTGGCATGTTTGGAGGAAAGGAGACCAAGGTCAGCCTGGAAGTTGACAACAGTTTGGCGGGGGTCATGATCGACCGCTTTGGCAAGGAGATTATGATGATTCCTGAGGATGGTGATCACTTCAGGATCCATGTTCAGGTAACCGTAAGCCGTCAGTTTTTCGGCTGGGTGATGGCTTTGGGAGAGGGAGTAAGGATTCTGGATCCCCCGGAGGTGGTGGATCAGATGCAGGAAGAGATTCGGAGGCTGGCCTCGCGGTACGGGATGAATGCCGCCGGGGAAGAAAAAGCAGAATAAGAATAAGCCAAAAAGCCGAAATATGAAAAAGCCAAAAAAATTTAAAATAGCTCTTGCATTTTAGATTGAACTGTGATACTGTAGACAAGTCGACGCGGTCGATTGGTCAAGTGGTCAAGACGCCGCCCTCTCACGGCGGAATCAGGGGTTCGACTCCCCTATCGACTGTTTACGATATGTCCGGAGAATCAGTATTTTGATTCTCCGGTTTTTTTTGTGTCCGATCTCCCTTTCCCTATACATCAGGCCCTGATCGTGAAATCACTATGAATTGTTGACATAGTTCGTGTGAAATTTTATAATAAATACAAATAATAGTAACTATTTGAAATCACACCATTTCAAAACATTTCTATGGAAAGGAGTTGTTATTATGGGGAAATATGTATTGGGAGTTGATGTGGGAACCACTGGTTCCAAGGCTATGGTCATGGATCTTAAGGGGAAGATCTATGGACAGGGTTACAGAGAGTACACCTTGAATTATCCTAAGAAGGACTGGGTGGAGATCGGCGCCAGGTTTTTGCTGGATATCACCAATGAAGCCATCAAGGAGGCGGTGGATCAGTCCGGTCTGGACAAGAAGGAGATCGAAGCAGTCAGCTTCTCCGTACAGAGGTCTACCTTCTGTCTTTTCGACCAGGATATGAATGTCATCGATGACAAGTTTTATGTGTGGCTGGATTCCAGGGCGGAGGAGATCATGGAAGAGCTTAACTCCAAGATGGATCCCGACACAAGGAATGCCATTACCGGCCTGCCGGGAGCAAACATTTATGAGGTGGATAAGCTCTACTGGCTGATGAAGAAGGAGCCTGAGACCTATAAGAAGATCCGCTATGTGTCAACCGTTATGGGTTATGTTATGTACGAATACGGGGCCGATGAGTTCGTGGATGAATATACCAACGGCGTAGTTACCGGCCTCTGTGACGTAAGAACCCACGACTGGTGCTGGGACCTGATCGATGCCTGCGGCTTTGACCGCAAGATCTTCCCCAAGCTCTGCATGGCGGGAGATGTTGTTGGCTGCATCAATGAGAAAACAGCTGCCGCCACCGGCCTGGCTGTGGGCACCAGGATTGTTGCCGGATCCGGAGACCAGCAGTTGTCTGCTATGGGCCGCGGCGTTCTGACCGATGGTGATGTCTGCCTGATCATCGGAACCTATGGTAATATTATCGTTGGTTCTTCCAAGCCTGATTTTGTTGCTCTTAAAGGCATGATGATTCCTCCTACGCCGAATCCTTCGGTATTTGAGGTGGAGGGTGCCCAGGTGTCCGGCGCAACCTGTTACCGCTGGTGCCGGGATATCATGTGCGAAGAGGATGTGAAGGAGGCAGAAGAGCAGGGTATCGATCCCTTTGTTCTGATGGGGGATAAATACATTAAGAATTCCGTTCCGGGATCCAATGGCGTGATCTTCTATTCAGCCCTGTTCGGATCCGGATTCCCCACCTGGGATACTTATGCTACCGGTATGTTCCTGGGACTTCGGTCCACCAGCACCAAGGCGGACATGGTTCGTGCCGTGATGGAAGGCATCACTCTGGAAGCCCGCCATGTATTGACCGGGATCGAGGCAGCCGGCGTGGATATGAATGAGGTTCTAACAGTTGCCGGCGGCGTTGCCAAGAGTCCGGAATGGCTCCAGATCATTGCGGATGTCATGGGCAGAAAGATCAGGACCCTGAAGACGGCGGATACGGCGATTATCGGAGCCGGAATCATGGCAGCCATTGCATTGGGTGAATATAAGGACACGGCAGAAGGTGTGGCCAACATGGTAGAGTTTGGCGATGTGATCGAACCCATTCCTGAGAACGTGGCTCTCTATGAGAAATCTTTCGAGGCCTATAAGGCAGCCTACTATGGTCTGAAGAGCCAGGATGTATTTAAGAAGCTTGCTGATATACGATAGGACGATAAAGCAAGGTCTGGGGTCTGACAGGCGGCAGGCCTTTGAACAGCATATGTAAATAGCATGAAGGGCGGCTCTCCCATGGAAATCTTTTGCGGCAGAGTCGCTTTCTTCTGGCCTTTTTGGGCCCTTGGGAAATTCATTAATGATTTTTTTCAGAATTTGTAGTATCATTTAGAGAAATGCAGCTCGGAGGCAGTCAGAAGACTATGACAAATGTGGATAACCTTCCAGGACAATTTTATAAAAATATGATCGGAATGGTTATTGCTTCTATGATGGCTATGCTGGGCATCGTTGTGGATGGAGTTGTGATCAGCCGCTTTCTTGGAACCCAGAAGATGGCGGCCTACGGATTGGTCACCCCCATCACCAATCTCATCATGGTTTTCAGTGGAATTCTTGCCAGCGGTTCCCAGGTCGTTTGCGGCCATTTTCTTGGAGCCGGAGATCACAAGGGAGCCAAGCGCGCCTTTTCCATGTGCATGACGGTGACGGTTCTGCTTTCTATCGTCCTCATGGGCAGCACCCTTCTTTTTCGGGACAGCTTCTGCCGGATGCTGGGAGCTGTGGGAAAGTCGGCAGACCTGCTGCCTCTGGCCTCGGATTATCTGCTTGGGATGCTCTTTTCCATTCCTGCGGTTCTGCTGATTTTTGAGTTTAACGGCCTGATGAGATTAGATAAGGATCCTAACCGGATTATCGTGGCTGTGGCGGTTATGACCATCCTTGATATCGCGGGGGATCTTTTCAATGTCCTGGTGATCCATGGGGGGATGCTGGGGATGGGAGTCTCTACTTCCATCAGTTACAATCTGGCCTTGATTATTATGCTCCTGCATTTCCGAAGGAAGGATATTGTCCTCCGTTTCTCTCCGAGAGGACTTCGGATGAAAGACTTCAAGGCTGTTCTTTGGGTCGGCTCTTCTTCCGCCGTTGGTTCGGCGGCGGCCATGCTGAGAAACAGAGTTTTAAACGGTATTATGCTGGGCACGGCTTCTCCTGTAGCAGCGACGGCGGCCTTAAGCGTGCTGAATACCATATTGAATATTACTTCATGTACCATGGTGGGGCTGGGCATGACCTGCTCCATGTTTGCAGGTGTCGTTTCTGGTAAAAGAGACCGGGATATGGCCCGGACTCTGGTGAGGGTTACCTTAAAGACGGCCCTGATCACCGGCAGCATTCTTTTTGTGATTTTCTTTCCTTCCGCCCGTTTGATTACCGGGATATTTGCGGGAAAGGACAGTGCCCGGATGGCGGCTTTGGCCTGCAGGGGCCTCCGCTTTTACTGTACCGGATTAATTCTGTATGCTGTTAACACAGCCTTTATTAACTATACCCAGGGTATGCGCAGAATTGGCGTCTCCAATGTTTTCTGCTTTCTGGAGAATTTTGTCTTTCTTGTTTTGCCGGCTCTGGCTTTGACAGACTTTCTGGATTCGGATGCTGTGTGGGTATCTTTTGCGATTACGGAAGTTCTGACTTTCCTTTCGATTATAGGTTATGTCTTTTATAAGAAAAGCAGCTTGTCTTTGAAGAATTATGATAGTCTTTTTTTGGATGACATATCAGATGGGATCTGATTTCTTCTTTATAAGATGAAATATAAGATGAAGTGAGTCCTGACCCTGAACCCGTCGGACTGATTTCATCGGCTGTTTTAATATGGTCAGCCTGTTTTTAAAGGGTTATATGGAGAAAAATATGATTAAAGGATCTGAATTATGATAAAAGTTGGTATGCTCGGGACGGCGACCTCCGTGAAAGGGCAGGGTGTGGGAAGTGCATGTACGGAACTGTTTCGCCTTCTAAAGGAGTATGGAAAGAACGATTTTGCTTTGTCCATGAACCGCCATGTCCGTCGGTGTGATGTGGTTCATCTGCATACGGTGGGGCCTCTGAGTTTTCTGAAGATGAAGATGTCAGGGAAACCGTCGGTTATTTCTATTCACATGACACCGGAGATGGCTCACAACTCGATTCGTCTGCCCGGTCCCATACTTTTTATATTTGAAAAGTATCTTTTATGGGTTTACGGAAGTGCGGATCATGTTCATGTAGTTAATCCGGACCTGTCG
>CAMOVS010000022.1 GCA_946627575.1 uncultured Lachnospiraceae bacterium | reverse complement strand
AACCGATGCTCCTGTTTCTTCATACATCGATATTTTTAAATATATCTACATCGGGCCTGTTTATGATAACTTTGACTCCGTATCGTTGATATGATATATTTTTTATGCATGATTCAAGTTTAACAGGAGGGACATTATGATAAAACTGATTGCAACGGACCTGGACGGAACCTTGCTGGATAGCAGGAAAAGACTTCCTGAAAACCTCCATGATATGATTATAAAACTGGAAAAAAAGGGAATAATATTTGTTCCTGTCAGTGGAAGAGCCTACGCCAGGCTCTATAAACAGTTTGAACCGGATTCGGATAAGATGAGCTTTATCTGCAGCAACGGGGGTGTAGTTATGCATCGTGGAGAGCTGATTCACTATACAGCTTTTTCTGATGAGGAACTGACCTTTGTTATGAAAAGGATTCGCATGGTTCCCGGCATTCACTCCTGTCTGTGTGGGATTAATACAGTCTATTACGAACCAGAGGCGGAGAAATTCCGAAAGACTCTGCTGGAGTTCTTTGAAGATATTACCTGTGTGGAACATCTGGAAGATATTATCGGGACGGAGCCCATCACCAAGGTTTCCAACATTGATACCCTTGGAGTTCAGGAAAACAGTTTTCCAAAGATGGTTGATCTGTCAGACCGGTTTTCAGTGGCGGACGCCGGAGATAACTGGCTGGATGTCTCTCCCAAAAAAGGTGATAAGGGTGTGGGTATCCATAAGCTCTGCGACAAGTTAAATCTAACGGTCGATGAGATAATGATATTTGGTGATTTTCTGAATGACCTGCCCATGATGTCCGTGACACCCAACTCCTGGTGTATGAAAAACGGACATGAGGATGTCAAACGGATATCGGGACATATTACGGAATGGACCAACGATGAGAATGGCGTACTGCGCACTATCGAAAAAGAAGTATTGAGTACAATCTGAACGCAGATTACGTAGAGCAAGATTAAGTATTGATTTGGATTAAATGAAGCCTGATCATAAAATAAGGGAAGAAGATAAAAGATAATCAAAGCCTGCCAATTGGGGAAGGAAGGAATCATATGAAGTTTTATGCACCTACTAAGGTATATCTGGAAAAGAACAGTGTAAAGAATCATGGCCGGGAGATGGCTTCTTTGGGCAGCAAGGCTCTTATCGTAACCGGAAGACATTCCGCAGCGGCTAACGGATCTCTGAAGGATGTCACGGATGTATTGGAAGAATATGATGTTCCCTATATTATTTTTAATGAGGTGGAGGAGAATCCCTCAGTGGATACGGTAGCTAAAGCAGCGGAGCTGGCCATCGGGGAGAAGGCTGATTTTGTCATTGGAATTGGTGGAGGATCTCCCCTGGATGCCGCCAAGGGAGTTGCTATCATGGCCGGCAATCCTGAGGAAGGAGTCGAATGCCTGTATGAGAAAAAGCCTCTTAAGCCCCTTCCCTTCGTGGCAGTTCCTACTACCTGCGGTACCGGTTCCGAGGTAACGCCTAATGCGGTACTGACCAGGCCCGCTCTCCACAAGAAGGGCAGCATGAGCCATAATGTGAATCCTGACCTGGCTCTGGTGGATGGTAAATATCTTGCTTCTGCCAGCAGGAATCTTCTGATTAGTACTTCGGTTGATGCTCTCAGTCATAGTATCGAAGCCAGACTCCACAGTAATGCCAATGAATATAACCATATGTTCTCCGAATATGCACTGAGGATATGGTCTGGTCTGATTCCTTATCTGACAGGACAGAAGGAAGCAGACGAGGAAACCTATCAGAGATTCATGCTTTCTTCTACGACAGCCGGCATGGCTATAGCCCAGACAGCGACTTCGCTGCCTCATGCCCTCAGTTATCCTCTGACTCTGGATTATGGGGTTGCCCACGGGAGAGCCTGCGGATTTTTCGAGGCAGCTTACATGGAAGAATATGCTCGAAACAAGCCGGAGGATGTGGAGTGCATCCTGAATCTCCTTGGTTTTGCCGATCTGGCTGCCTTTGATGCATTTATGAAAGACCTGCTTGGTCCCCAGGCTATCGCCGAGGAAGACTCTGACAAGATAGCAGACAGTTTGATCAGTTCAGGAAAAACCAGCACCTATCCCTTCCCCATTGACAGGGATGGGGTTATGAGAATTCTTAGAAAGTCGCTGGAAGTTATGTAAATACGTAAGCGTTTCTTTTTAAATGATTTATAACAGTTTCAATAAAGATAATCAGCAGAGCTTTGGCCCTAAGGACCGGAGCTCTGTATTATTTTAATCTCTGACGAAGAATTCTTGTGACTTCAGTTGTGAGATGAATACCAAAGTTATTTTCTTCTGATATGGATTGCAAACCCGCATCAGAGATTAAAGCCTCCGGCGCCAAGAACGCCAAGGCATTCTTGATAAAAAATTAAAAAAAGACATTGACATGTATATACAAGTATGATAGACTACAAACAACTAAGAGATAGATGTCTAAATTCTTTGTACTTGCTTATAGAGATTAACACTTAACTTATCATTTATTTAGGAGGGAATAATAATGAAAGAAAACAGATTTATGAAGGTTATTAACGATGCAGATCAGAAGGGTATCGCAGTAGGCGCAGTCAATATATTCAATTATCTTACAGCAGATGCAGCTATCACAGCTGCCAAGGAGCTTGGTGTTAACCTGATCATCCAGACTTCCGCAGGAACTGTAGAGCACTTCGGCGCTGATAAATTATTTGCCATGGTGGATGCAGCAAGGAAGGATGCCGGGATTACCGTAGCTCTTCATCTTGACCACTGCCGTAAGACCGAGCTGGGCAAGGCCTGCGTGGATGTCGGTTGGGATGCTGTTATGATGGACTTCTCTCACCTGCCTCTGGAAGAGAACATTGCCAGGACTAAGGAAGTAGCCGATTATGCTCACGCAAAGGGCGTTGCCATCGAGGGTGAGATCGGTGTTATCTCCGGTGTGGAGGAGGACATCGTTGCAGCTAATGAAGTAAAAGCCGGTTATGATGAGACGGTAGAGTTTATCAAGGGATCAGATATTGATGTTGTTGCTCCGGCCATCGGAACAGCTCACGGTGTCTACAAGGGAGTTCCCAAACTGGACTTTGAACTGGTAGAGCGTCTTGGCAAGGATGATACTCCTATCGTCATTCACGGCGGATCCGGATTATCCGCAGAGACATTTTCCAGGTTGATCGCTCTGGGAGGAAGAAAGGTCAATATCTCTACTGTAGTAAAGAATGCTTACCTTGATACCACCAAGGCTCTGGTAGAGTCCGGAGAGAAGCTGGCTCCCATCCCCTTTGATACCAGGGTATTTGAAGCAGTCAAAGACGTAGTGAAGAAGCATCTGGCCGTATTCTCCGGTCTGAAGAAGTCTTTTGAATAATAATCGTATATACTGCTGATCGGGAAGCAGCTATTGATTCGATGATATACAATTCCATGCAGCCGCTGAAAGTATTGGGCAGCGGCTGCATGATTCCATAAATCAGTATTGGAAGGGGGAAGCGCCGATGTTAGCAAAACATGAAGTAGATTTACACGGTCATACAAACCGATCCGACGGAAATGATACACCCATGGAGTTTGTCCTCCATGCCAAGGAAAGAGGAATGAAGGTCTGTGCCATCACAGATCACGATGTAGTACCACCCAAAACAGTTGTAGTGGATGGCGTCGAGAGAGATATCCAGGAATGGGCCAAGAATGACCTGGGCATCGACCTGATGCTGGGTATTGAAGTATCCTGTGAGACCTGGATCGATGATACCCATCTGGTATGCTTTGGCTGCGACTGGGATGATCCTTTCTTCAAGGAGCTGGACGAATTCACCATAAAGAGCAAGGTTAACAGTTATAAGAAACTTGCCGATGCTCTGACAGAGCGTGGCATGCCTGTAGCATGGGAAGAAGTTCTTGACAATGACGGACATCCTGTACCCGAGGAACAGGTTCAGAAGAAAATGCTTTTTGAGCTCATGGCCAGAAAGGGGTATTTTGAATCCTGGAGTGATGCCAAGCTCTATGTCAAAGAAGCCAGGGATATGATCATTAAGAAAGAGAAGCCGGATGCCATTACCGTTATAAAAGAAGCACATCGGACCGGCGGCTATGTCATTATGGCCCATCCTTTCCTGGTAACAGAACCTGTCACCTTCCAGGGAAAGATCATCACAAGGTCTGTATTTATTGAGAAGCTGATCGAAGCCGGTCTGGATGGTATCGAAGCCTCCTATACCTATGATAAGACCAGTTATTTCGGAACCATGACCAAGGATGAAATCAAGAAAGCTGTTATCCAGTACTGGGGAGACCGGCTCTTTATCTCCGGCGGATCCGATTACCATGCCGATGCTAAGAAGGGTGTTAAGAATCCAAGGGATATCGGCGATTGCGGTATCTCGATAGAAGAGTTCATGGCCAATAAAAGATTGGCGGATATGCTTTATAAAGGATAATGTTTTATCATTTAGGCCAGTTGAATAAGCGATAATCATACCGGATTTGTTTTAGTTTGAATCAGGGGGACTCTTGATAGTGAGTCTCCCTTTCTTGTAATAGAGCTAATATATGTGTTACTCTATGATAAGGAGGCAGCGACAGGGATCTTCTGACATAGGCAATAAGAATTCTTTTATAATGAATGATGGGAGAGCTGCCCTAAAATTGATGAAGATAGATGCAAGGATAGGAGAGGAAATATGAAATCATTAACAGAAACCATCCAGTCTGTTCCCCGGCTGCGACCGGAGTGTGTCATGTGCGTTATTAGAAAATATGCCAATAAATATCCTGAGAGTGCTTCCAACTGGGAAAAGGTAGACTTCATGCAGAAGGTCTTTAATATCATGGGTAATGCCTCCAAGACCACGGCCATCCCGGTGCTGACGAGAGATATTGACCAACTTAGATATGATATGTTTGGCGATAAAGATGAATACGGTGAGATCAAATATCATTTTAATGAAATCATGATGCATGAGATGGATCGTTTTCGTGAGGATATCCGCCAGGCGGAAGATCCTTTGTTATATGCCATGCAGCTGGCCCTTGCCGGTAATTATATAGACTTCTCTGCTGTGGCCAATGTGAATGATGAAGACCTGGGTAAGATGCTGGATGCGGCCAGAGACCTGAACTTTGATAAAGATACCTTTGAGAAATTCAGAAAAGATCTTGAAAAAGGGGGCAGCCTTGTTTTCTTTACCGACAACTGCGGCGAAGTTGTTCTTGATATGCTCCTGATGGAAGAGATCATGAAACAGTATCCTGAGGTCAGGATTTCTGCCGTGGTAAAAGGGCAGGAGGCTGTAAATGATGCAACCATGGAGGATGCGGCCCAGATCGGATTGGACAAGCTGGTCCGGGTTGTGGGAAACGGCAGCAACATAGGAGGAAGCTGGGTTCCCGAGATGCCGGAAGAAGTTGTGGATATGATTGAGAAAGCTGATATCATTTTCTCCAAAGGGCAGGCTAATTTTGAAACCTTCCGTCACTGCAAAAGGAATGCCTACTATCTCTTTCTTTGCAAGTGTGATGTGTTCGCTGACCAGTTTCAGACCGATCCTTTTACCGGTATTTTTGTACATGAAGCAGACCCCAGGAACGATAGTCCATTATAAGGGGAAGAAAAATACTTTGAAAATCATTTGACAGCCGAATAAAGAAAAAGAGTCCCGACAGCCACTGTTTAAGCGGTTGTCGGGATTTCTTTTTTGTTAATCCATTTGCGTATTATATTCTATGAGAATCTTTTCCATGTCTTAATGAATTACATGATAATCGAAAGAATCTCTTCCGGCTGGTCTATAATCACATCGCCGCCCAGGGATTTGAGATAATCCACATCTCGAAAGCCCCAGGAGCAGAGAATCAGGTCCATGCCGGCATTCTTTGCTGTGGCAATATCCACCTCAGAATCTCCCACATACACGGCATCTTCTATCCTGCTTCCCAGAAGTTCCAATGACTTGTATACCGTGTCCGGTGCCGGTTTTTTACGGATTCCTTCACTTTCCTTTTCCCCGATCGCCACAGGAATACGACCTTTGAAATAGATCTGAGCCAGTTCCTTGGTAGCAAAATCGGCCTTGTTGGAAACGATAGCCATCTTTATATTTTTCTCCTGGAGAGCATCAATCAGCTCTTCAATTCCCGGATAGGGACCGGTTTTATCGTTACAATGATCGGCATAATGTTTTTTGAATATCTCCAGGGTCTCCTGTATTTTTTCTTCTTCCGTCCCTGCGGGAACAGCCTTGTTAATCAATACGGCAATTCCATTTCCCACGAAGCTGCGTACTTCGTCTCTGGTCCGGCTTGGATAACCCATCCGGGCCAGGGCATATTGGACGCTGCCGGTCAGGTCATCCAGGGTATCCAGCAGGGTTCCATCCAGATCAAATACCACGGTATCTTTTTTATTCATATTTTAGCTCCTCTGCAAATGTCAGTTTATAATCAAGGGGATCAAACAAGTGCAAGTTAACATGTCTATACCAGTATAGCATAGAATGAAGAAAATGCAATAGCTTTTATTATGAGGATAATTCCGCTGTTCAAGCATAACCTGTATAATAAACAGGGCGTTATACAGACGCATCTTACTGTTGTTTACAAACATGTTTTAACTGGTATAGCAGGATAATTGACCAGAAAAACAATTATAGACAGCATAATAGACAATAATATACAGATTATTAAAGAAGAACGGGTGTTTAAATAAAATATATTGACTATAAAAACAACTATTTACACTATAAATTAGATATACAAGTTTGAAAATATGCTTGACATGTTATACAAGTTATGCTATAGTGTAATCACAAGCAAACAAGCCATGTAAGAAACCAATAAAAAGATAAGTTAGAAAAGATCAAATATCTGAAAGGAGACAACAAATGAAACTGAACGGCGAACAGGTAACGAAGAAATGGTTAGCAGGACATCTGGAGCACGTAATCTGGGATAACGACAAAGACATCCTGAAAGATCAGGTTACCAGAGGTATCGAGTATGGATTCCGTACTATCTATTCCCCCAGCGTATACTTCCATGAGTATGTAAGCGAGCTCTTAAAGGGAACCGGTATCCGTCATGCAACTCCCGTTAACTTCAAAGATGGTCTTGCTCCTGGAAAAGCAATCGCAACACACTGCGAAATCATTGAGAAGATGGGCGTAGATACCATCGACCTTTGGCCGGACATGGCAGCATACAGCATGCGCAACTGGGATGCTCTGACACAGTTTGTAAAAGACGTAAGATCAGGATTCAGCGGCGAGATCAAGGTTCTCCTTATGGCCAATGATTCTCTGGATGATATGTATCACCAGGTAGAAGCCTACAAAGAAGGCGGCGCAGACTTCGTTAAGGCTTATGACAGCAACAAGATCGGATGCCCCATGCACAGAGTACGTGAGCTCAAGAAGAAATGTGATGAGGTTGGTATCCGCCTGAAGACATCCGGCAACGGCAAGTACTGGACTAACGCTATCGTTATGGGCAACATCGCAGCAGGTGCAGAGTGCATCAGCGCCAGCAACACCTTCCAGATTGTAGACGATCTGCCCATCTTCGAAGAGTTATATTCCAAGTATGAATTTTAATCAAAGATAGCAATACTATAAGGGATCACGGGTGCTGCCTGGGGCAGCGCCCTCCCATATTATTAGAACATTATAAATAATAGTGTTATAGAGGAGGAAATATATAATGAAGAGCAATAGATTAGAAGGACAGGTTGCAGTTATCACAGGTGCCGGCTCAGGCCTTTGCCGAGGCATCGCAACAGAATTTGCTGACAACGGATGTATCGTAGCAGTTGCAGACGTAGATGAGAAAGGTGCTAAGGAAACAGTTTCCATGATCGAGGAAGCCGGCGGACAGGCCTTCTTTGTAAAGATGGATATCGGAAGCACAGATTCTGTTAATGCAGGAATGAAGGAAGTTGCAGAGCGCTGCGGAAAGATCACCATCCTTATCAATGGTGCTGCTATCTCCCGCTTCCACCAGCTGCCTGAGTGTTCCGATGAAGAGTGGAACCTCATGATCAACATCGACCTTACCGGTACATTCCGTACCCTGCGTGCCGTATTCCCCTACATGAAGGAAACAGGCGGAAGGATCGTCAACATTTCTTCCACATCCGGAAAGTCCGGCGGAAGCTGGTCCGGAGCTCACTATGTAGCTGCCAAGGCCGGTGTAATCGGTCTGGCTCGTTACTGTGCAAAAGAGTGGGCTAAGTACGGCATCCTGGCCAATGCTATCTGCCCGGGTGTTGCTGATACTCCCCTTACCGCTGATGCAAGCAAGGAAAAGACCGATGCTATGCTTAAAGCCATTCCTCTGGGAAGAAAAGCTGTTCCGGCCGACGTTGCAGGTGTTGCCCTCTTCCTTTGCTCCGAAGAAGGTCAGTATGTTACCGGTATCACCGTTGACGTTGCCGGCGGACGTTACATCTACAATAACTAATAATAATACAGCTTTATGTGCATAATCCATAAGTAAACTCCATTACCATTACCATACATATCCATTCCTAAAGATAAGAGGCAGCCGGTTCTGACCATGACCGGCTGCCTTGTTTTGTCGTAAATACCATAAGTCCTTCGGTAAGCTCTGGAGAAGCACATGTTCGTTATCATATAAAAACGGCCGGATAACAGAGAACTCAGATCAGAACTGAGATATCTGCCATTCGGCCGTTTTTGCTGATGCTAATCGAATGATTGGTTATTGCTGGTTTCCTACAACAAAGTCGAAGGAAAGCATGATCTTGTCACCGCGGAAGATCAGCTGGTTGTATTCATAAGGCTGGTTATCCTGGGTGTACTGAGTCTCTGCAACAAAGAGCAGGGGATAACCCGGCATGATGTTCAGATGTTCCGCTTCGTCAAAGGTGGAAACTGTGGACATGAGGGACTCGGTTACATGGCTTGTTGTGATCCCGTAGTTGTCTAACAGGATATCACAGGTCTTTTTCCTGCCGATCTCGGTCTCCAGATAGTTAGGTAGTACCCTGGGGGAGAAAGAAGTCCTGCTGATATATACAGGTTCGTCGTCTGCATATCGGATACTCTCAACATAGAAAACGTTGGAGCCGGCCGGAAGATTGAGGGCTTCGCAGGCTTTCTGGCTTGCCATGCGTTCTTCCTTAAGAAGGACCCTGGTCTCGATTTTGGTGCCTTGCTGCTCCAGCTGGTCTCGAATACACACATAGGAAGGGGTTCTTGGGACGCTGTGGGGAGCGGCCACAAAAGTTCCCTTGCCCGGGATCCGGTAGAGGAGGCCGGCGCCAACAAGATGGGTGATGGCGGTTCTTGCGGTCATCCTGCTGATGTTATACTGGGCAGATAGCTGATTTTCTGAGGAGATCATAGTATCCGGAGCCCACTCACCGGAAAGGATCTTCTCCCTTAGATCGTTCTCTACGACCTGGTGCAGGGATCTGTTTGCTGCTGGCATGATTTCACCTCCTTATCTAATTGGGATAGTCATGTATAACTTGTTGTTAATATATTAGCATACAAGAAGAAATAATGCAAGGGTAACTTGTATAAAATATCTAACCAAGATAAAAGAAAATGCTAAATACAGGAAGAGCAGGTAAAACAACAAAGAGATAATAATAAGCCTGAAAATGGTAATAATAGAATATAAAGGAAATGTTATTGTGCAAAATGCATAACTATTTGGTGTATAATTGTGCAAAACAGGGAAAGATGAAAAACAAGTTGACATGGCTGTATAACAGGTATATTATATAGACAACAAGTTCGAACATGTTAGCCCGTTATTTTATACATGGTTAGAAAAAGATAAATCTATGGAAGAAAGGAGCTTATATAATGGGAAAATATGAAGATACTAAAAAGAAGTATGTTATTTCTGTTGATGCAGGTACAACTGGTGTCCGTTCTCTGATTGTTGATCTTAAGGGAAAAACCGTCGGCCTTGCTTATAAAGAGAACCCTCTTGAGTTCCCCAGTGCGGGCCTTTGTGAGTGTCCCGGTGAAGCAATTGAGGAAGGTATCATTTATACAACAAAGAAAGCGGTAGAAGAGTCCGGAATCGATCCTAACGAAATTGGCGGCGTTT